>CAZQIP010000102.1:0-30108 GCA_964593655.1 uncultured bacterium
AACCAATGTTAATCCGTTGTTAATAACGGAGTCAATCCTCCCATACTGGATCAAATAGGTGATATTTGCGGGTGTAACGTTTTTGTTGAGGTGTTCTGAAGCCCATTGGCTTGCTTGTTTGAGCGTCAAGAGCATTTTTCTATATCTATCCTCCCATCGGGTGTTCGTGTTTAAAAAATCAAGTCTACGTTTATGCGATAGAGAAGGCTTGTTTACTGTAGCAGCTCTGCTCAATCTGCCGAAAGCGATTCTAATTTCTGAAGCACCACTTTGCTCTCGCTTTTCAACTTCAAGGTTTCAGAGATGTTTCCCATGTTAATCGCAAGCTTGAATTGTTTGGTAGAGGTCGAAAATCTGCCCAAATAGTCTCCAACAGGTACATCGCCATAGTTTTCAACGAATTTTATCCGAATTTTCTGTCCTGTCTCAAACGTTGCTTCGAGGGTGTCCCCGAGTTTCCAACCGCGTTCGGTAAACGGCGCGATTTCAAGGTCCGTCACCGCATTGCCATGGTCGTCGATTTCAACAATTGTCCCAGTGAGCGATGCCGTTTGAGGAGTCTCCGGTGTCCCTATCTTTTGACTGCACCCAATAAAAAGTAGCGTTGTCACCAAAACAGCGATGAATGCTGATCTCCAGTCGTACGAATAAAATTGATAACAGAATTTCACTGTAATATATACCTCCATGCGTCTTCTATAAACTGCCTTAAGTATAGTAGAAAGGTAGACAAATGTCAAGCGGAAGTAACTGAATAATTTCAGTTTGACATGTAGACAGGTTTATGATATTCTCTTTTTAGCACAGTTTTTTCACGTGCAATAGAAAATCACTATCGGTTGCGGTCAGAAGATCGCCGCTTAGCAAAGTTCCCTCAATTTAAAAACTAAGATATTGGAGACGAATATAGTAAAAAAATTGAATTTTGATAGCAAGTTTTCAAAATTTGTCAGTTCCGTCAAAATTATGCTTCTGTTGTTTGGAATTCTATTCAGCCTTTCGGGGTGCGAAAGAATATCAGCCCCGATGCTACCCGATGACAGTACACTCGAAGCAGAACCTCTCACAGTAATGACCTACAACGTTTACGTTGGGAGCAGTGCAGAGCCACTTTTGGCTGTGGAGAATCTCCTACAGGTCCCGCAAGAGGTCGCTAATATGTACAACAACGTGATTGCATCCGATTTCCCGGGACGCGCTGCGGCGATTGCCAAATCCATAAAAACATATCAACCACATCTCATCGGATTACAGGAGATTTCGCTCATTCGCCGACAAAGCCCGGGCGACCGGATTACCGGCGGAACCGTTCCTGCTGAAGAGGTCACCATGGATTTCCTCCAACTCTTGATGAGCGCGCTTCAAGCGGAAGGTTTGAGTTATCAAGTCGCCGCCCAAGTTGAAAATCTGGATATTGAGATGCCAATATTCACCGATACCGGTATTGATGATGTCCGTTTAACCGACTACGATGTGATACTTTCTCGCAGCGATGTCGCGATATCACGTCCTATGAGTGCTAACTACACAAATGCCCTTACAATTGAAATGCTTGGGCTTGAAGTGCAAAGAGGTTACGCCGCCGTGGATGCTACTGTCGCTGGTGTCACTTACCACGTTGTTAATACACATTTAGAGGCAGAAATAGTAGGGATGGAAAACCGGGTGGCGCAAGCACAAGAACTCGTGAATAACCTTCAAGACGAAACTTTACCAATCATCCTGTTAGGGGATTTTAACACAAGAGCACCTGACGGCACTGCTTATCAAATTTTATTATCAGCGGGATATGTTGATGTCTGGCAGATGGACTCCGAAGGCACTGGTAAAACTTGTTGCCAAGACGATGACATCCGCAATGAGGTGAGTGATCTCTCTGTCCGGATTGACCAAATTTTCGTCCGAAATCTGGAACTACCGGCATCTGTCATGACATACACCGTCGGTGATCAACCCTCAGATCGTCTACCTTCAGGGTTGTGGCCTTCCGACCATGCTGGGGTCGTTGCACACTTCGCATATCCAAGTCCAGAACTCTAAGTCTGACAGACAAAAACATCTAAAAAAGTAAAAGGGTGTAGGTTTTGTTCATTATCAAACCTGCACCCTTTTCGCTTAAGTGAAAGAAAGCAATATACGAACTAAACGATCTACTCAGATTCACTAACTTCTGGCGTTGCCTCAATTATGTCAGGCTGCGGCATTCCATTAAGAATTTGGCGTACCCCGACACTTTTGACTGGATTGCGGTTCGCATCAAAATGAGAGATACTTGTAGCACCTTCATAGTTTGTGATGTTAGCGATCGCATCTCGAATCGCAGCCGGATCATCGGTCGAGCCCACTGTCTCGATCGCCATTTTCAAGATTCTCAGGGCATCATAACCCGTTGCAGCAATACCATCAACAGCACCATATTCCGCTTCATAAGCAGCATTAAAATCTACAGCATCCGGATCTAAGTTGGTACAATAGTAACCGTCAACAGGTTCATTATCCGCCAAAGTCGTAGACATCAGCGGATCGTCCCAACCATCGCTACCAATAAAGGTCGATTTAATGCCCATGTTCCTTGCTTGTTCCATTATCCGTGGGACCGCTTCTGGAAAACTGGCGAGGAGAAGCACATCGGGCGCTGCGGCTTGGATTGCTGTGAGTTGTGCATCAAACATAGTATCACTGCCTTGATAGACTTGTTTCTCAACAATACTACCGCCGAGCTTTTCAAAACTCGCCCCAAATGATTCAACAAAACCCTCGGAATACACATCCTGATCCAGCCAAATCATTGCGGCGGTTTTCTTATCAAGTTGATTTACAACGACTTTTGCCAGAAGTTCTGCCTGCAATACATTGGAACCAGCGATGAGAAACATAAAATTGTTAGGGTCCGTTTCTACTGCTGTCACCTCTGCCCTTGTCGCGCCGAGGAGTACCGGGATATTGATAACAGGTCCAACTTTCACCGCATGGCTCGAAAACAGGGGCCCCAATATAGCAACAACACCTTCCGATTCAGCCAATGCTGCGGCATCCTGAGCGACGGTGGCTGTGACTTCCTCTTTATAGACGAATTCCACCTGCATACCGAGAATACCGCCAGCTGCGTTGATTTCAGCTTGGGCAAATTTGGCACCGTTGCCAAAGGTAATGTAATTTGGCTGAGGGTGAATTAGACCCACTTTAAGCGTAGGCATAGTCGTTTCATCAGGAGGAGTGACCATTTCATCAGTCATCCCCATATCGCGTATCCGTTCACACCCAGATAATAACGCGACTGAAAGTGAAAGGAATACGCATAACATTAACCTAAAGATTTTCGCGTTCATAAAATTCTCCTTTAATGGATTATAGTGACATCTAAAAATAATAAAACACGCTTTGATAAACGGGCGAGGGACCTCAACCTTTTCTTTTGGCTTATGTCTGTAATCGTTCTTCAAAGGCATGAAAGGTGTCAACGACGGATGCCTCGATATTGAGTTGCTTGAGTCGGTTGAGGTCGTCAATGGCTTCGAGGACGGGGGTGAGTGTCTGAAGGTCAGCATCAGGGAATCGAGTATTGAGAATGGCGAGTGTGTTTTCGATACTCGTCCGACGCGCCCCTTGCTCGATGCCTTGTTGATATGTGATTTCAGCCATAGATTGTAACATTGTTTCTACCTCTCTACGCCGGATTGATGCTCTATCAAGATATGGATAAGCATCTCCTCACCGAGGGAGGGGTCCCGGAACGGCACGCGAAAAACGAGATCGGCTTCCTGTTCCCGCAGCGTTTCGGACAAAAAACTCCGGTTTAGAGCCGTGAGTTGGCTAAAATCCAAGAACCCAGCGATTTGCTCGGCAACCAGTTCTACTAACACACTGACATTCTCCGGGGTTACCAGCAGCCCCCGCGCACTTCTGTCTGCGAAGTGTGCCAGCGATGACGGGAAAAAATGGCAGCGTTCTGTGTTGGAGAGCTTCATGCTTTTTATTATACCCGTTCCTCTTTGAATCCGCAAACAAAAAAAGGAGATATCCAAGGACACCCCTCTTTTTTTTTCAGTTATTTTACGCAACACGCTGATGTTCAACAGCGATGACTGGGAAGCTAATAAACATCAGCACTCCAGCTATCCTATGGTCATTTGATACTATTTCCGTATCAACATTTTCCGTGTTTCCGAAAATTCCCCTGCTGTCAACGTATAGAAATAGAGGCCGCTGGCAACAGGTTCACCGAACGCGTTTCTACCATCCCAATACGCCGCACGACTTCGAGATTGATACGTTCCTGCAGCTTGATGCCCAAGTGCTAACAGACGGACGACCTGTCCGTTCACGCCGTAGATCGTTAGGTTGACATCCGCAGGGGCTGCCAACTGATAAGGGATCCACGTCTCTGGATTGAACGGGTTCGGATAGTTCGCCAAGAGAGCACTTTTCTCTGGTATGAAGGTCTCCAAGAGTTGTTCAAGTTTTGCGATTGCGTGTCGCCATGCAGGCGATCCATCATTTGCGTGTTTGAGTATATCGAGAGCGTGTTGAACTATCTCCGCCGTCATACCCGCATCAACGAAGGCACTGGGTGCAGCTTGCGGTGTTGTCTCCTCATCAAGATGTTGGGCGACAATGATGAGATCATGCTTATCTACGACACCATCTCCATTGACATCTAGGCGTGGATTGTCCGGGTTCACAGATCCGAGAGCGGAAGCGACCATAAACACATCGACGACGTTGACAATACCATCTTCATTGACATCATAGGGTGGGTATGCGGGCTCAATCCTTTTCACACCGACAGATATGCCGGTTGGATTTGCGGTGATAGTCTTTCCTGTGCTTGTGCCTGCGACAAATTCGTGTAGTGTCACCTGCGTTTCTCCGGCATCTTTGAGGGTAACTGTGATGGATAGCAGTGTGCCTTCTCCGTCTATGCCGCCTTGTGTGAGCCGCGTAGCACTGACCCCGTTGATTCTACCCGCTGTATTATTAATCGTGCCCCGTCTAAAATGAGTTCTTCCACCCTTTTGCTTTAGGAAATTACCTTCTTTCACGCTGTTGACCTTTAGAATTGCTGGATCAAAGTGAATATCAGCTTGCCAACCTGCTAAATCAGAGACATCGGTTGCGTTTAGGTGAAGGGTAAAGGTCGTATCCACTGAGAATTCTGTCGCCTCTGTGGATAGACTAAATCTATCGAAAGGCGGTAACACGGTGTATTGTGTGCTAGTCTCAAAACCGAAGAAACCACTCCACCCGCCCCAACTCTCATAGACAGCAACTAACAGCACATTTATACCTTGTTCCAATGTGGCTGTGAAACGGTCCTGGTAATTGTTCGACCAACGATCTCCAGCATAGGTGTGAACTAATGTGCCATTGAGCCAGACCTTGACACTATCGCCACTTCCAACGAGCATAGTTGTCTGCTGTTGCTTTGGAGAATATATCCGAATAGAACCGTAAGCGACATGGTTATCTATATCACCGGATCCCCATCCGATTTTATTCACAATATCATTGATATTATTACTACCTGTTGGTGATATTTTTGCCGATGTCCACGCTTTTGTGCCGACGGAGGTTCCGTTTATTGCACCGTCTGTGGCGATTTGCGTTTCAGTGACAGTACCGTTGCTTATTTGTGCAAGAAAATCTATTCCTGATCGGACATCAAGATATGTAGGTCCTTCATCTGTTGGTGCGATCATCCATAACCAGGGACCCTCTATTTTCGGCCCGCCTTGCAGCGAAAAACCCGGATTACTTTCTGATAGAATAATAAGCTTCTCAGACAACCCTTTCAACGGTGAAAAGTCAGCGATTGCGTTCTCTCTAAGGTCTAAACGCGTCAAGTTTGTTAGATTTGCCAGTGGCGAAACATCGGATATAATATTGTGCTCAAGGTTTAAGTCATTCAATCGTGTGAGTTCTGCCAATGGTGATAGATCGGAAATTAAGTTGAAGGAAAGATGCAGTATTTTCAAGTTCTTTAGATTACGCAGTGGCGATAGATCAGCAATTTGGTTGTCCCATAACTTGAGTGTTTCCAGTTGTGTGAGTTCGGACAGAGCATCAATGTTGGTAATACCAGCATGACCTATTTCCAAGCGTCTTAATGTTTTGAAGTGGCGCAAAGCATCGAGACTTGTCAAATCCCGGTTTTGTGAACACCGTATCCATTTCAATCTCCGTGCGGGTGCTAATACAGCAAAATCCGAGATACGGGTATCCCAAGCAGAGATACCTTCGAGGCTCGGCAATTTGGCGAGTGGCGATAGATCCGTAACAGGTGTGTTATCAATGCCGATACCTTTGAGATGAACTAATCCGTTTAGTGGCGACAAATCGGTAATATTGGTTTCCTCAAGACCGAGCCAATCGAGGCTTTTTAGATTTGCGAGCGGTGATACGTCGGTGATGTTGTTCCCGCGTAGTTTTATGTTATTCAGCCGGATGAGTTCTGTGAGGGGTGTCAAGTCGGTGATTGCGTTTCGTCGGAGCTCGATGCGTTGTAGTTTCGTTGCTTTCTCAAGCCCCGTCAAATCGTGTATCTCGGCATCGTCTGCGATAAGATGTGTCAATGTTTCCATTTCAGTAATTGTTATCGTTGAAGCATTCGGTTTGCCGAGTGCAGCAGCAATGGCAGCCTGTAAATTAGAATCTGGAATATATGCCACATCCCCGATAGGTGTAGGTGTCGGTGTAGGTGACGGGTCTATGGTGTTATCCGCTGAGTTGAGTGCAGCGACTATGTCCGCAAACTTTGCTGTCCACGCATCTCTGTTGATAGTGCCTCCTCCTAAAAGTGATGTCAATCCTAAGTTTTGTAAAGATTGTTTATCCTGTATCTGTTGCACAAACACCTCTGTCTTTAGTCCTAAAGCCGCGGCAGCATCCGCTGCGTCAAGCGGTTGTTCAAACACTTCGTGTGCGCGATGCACCGGTTCAATATCCTCAAATCCGTCCCCTGTCGCTTGGACCAGTGCCTGCCGATACTTTTCAGTATCTTGTTCAAGGAGTTTATCCATTTTATTTTGCCCGACATAAAGGCGGAGTGCCTGCGTTTTATCATAGTTCGGGTTTTCTGTGAGCTCAATGGTTGTTCGCATCACATCTTCAAACGTCTTCATGCCTTTGGTGTGGCATCCGATACAGGATAGCCCATTGCGGACTGCGGGATCGCTTGCGGCGGGGTTTGAAACAATATCGGTCGGTGCTTTATCAATACGGTTGCCTTTGTCATCAGAAATGTAGTAGGCTTGGAGTCCATTCGGCAGGTTGAAAACAATCTCGCCCCCATCGTGTTTAAAAGAGAGCGGGTGTGTCCGGATATTCTGTGTGCCGACACTTCCAGCGAAGTCGTAGCTTTTCCAATACGCACCATACTGAGAGGTGTGGCGTTCGACGACGCGATTGTTCTTTGATACACCTGAATCAACGATCCCCGCACGTGAGACGCGGATGCCAGGAGATTGCTGTATATTCCGTGCCACATTTATGTTCAGTTGTTGTTCTAAGGCGCGGTCGGTATCGGGTAGACGCAGAATATCATGGTAAAGGGGCGGGAGCGATGCGGTCGCAAGAAACCAATCGGCTTTCAGAAACGGCTCTTTAGATTGCGTTTCTT
Organism: uncultured bacterium; assembly: GCA_964593655.1. GTDB lineage: Bacteria > Poribacteria > WGA-4E > WGA-4E > WGA-3G > WGA-3G. Next base: position 7,619 of record CAZQIP010000102.1, read on the forward strand.
CTCGGAGTTGTGTCAGTTTTTCAAACCGATCTGCTTCCGTTTCCAGGTTGAATTCAAGGGTGTAAGGATAGTCTTGTTCAATCCGTTTCCAAACATCGTTCCGCGTGTCCCACTCGTCCCATTCATAGTAACGGAGGTCAATGTAAAGAAGTGTTTGTTGTAGATCGATAGGATAGGGCTTGATAATATCGTGTCCCCAGGAAAGGCTATTCACCAGTTTAGAAAGCGCGTTCCGATAGGCTTGTAGGTTTTCAGGCGTTTCGCCAGCGTTGTAAAGATGCGTCAGTGTAAAATAGCGCGCATAAGGACGCTCATGAGGTGCAAGCGTATCAAGATGTGCTTTTATAGTGTCGAGCAGTGTATCTGTTGTAATGAAGTTGATATCTTGTTCAACCGTCCAATCCAGGGCACCTTCGGTTATCCATCTTTTGAGGGTCGCAATCGCTTGTGGGGAGAGAGCAGTCTGTCCGAGTGGCATCCGTTTCGCTGTATTCGTGCTGATCAGCCGTAGATAGAGTTCAGAAGCGTCCGGGTTCCCCGGAACAACACTGCCACCCGCAATGAGTTGGTCCCTGTCTGCTATCAGAAGATTTTCTGTAAAAGAACCGCCGGGACCGTGGCAGTTCAGACACTTATTTTCAAGGATCGCATAGGCTTGTTGTCCGAGTGTATCCTGTGCCCGCGCAGTGTTTACACCGAAAACAATAATAGTTAAGAGCACAAGAAAAAGGATACGGTTTTTCATGAGGTATCTCCTTATTTTAAGATAAGCATCTTACGGGTGGCAGTGAAATCGTCCGCAGTCAACGTGTAAAAATAGAGACCGCTCGCGACACGTTCACCCACTTCGTTTCTGCCATCCCAATATGCAGCACGGCTTTTGCTTTGATACATACCCCCGGGTTGCTGTCCAAGGGCTAAAGTCCGAATAGGTTCACCATCTATCGCATAGATCGTCAAGGTAACGTCTGCGGCAACTGCTAACTGATAAGGTATCCACGTTTCAGGATTGAATGGGTTCGGATAGTTCGCCAGCAGCACCGTCTGCCGTGGCTTTACCATTGTCAAGAGCCGTTGAAGCGTTGCAATCCCTTGTCGGAAGACAAGCGATCCGTCATCTTCAGCCTGTGCCGTTTTTATCCAAAACGATAGTTTTGTTGGAGATAGTCCTTTGTGTGTGAGAAACTCAGGGGCAGCAGGAATACCGGTTATTTCGCCAAGATGGCTCGCGACAAGAACTATATCCGAGATGTTCACACGACCATCACCATTAACATCTGCTCGCGCATTCGACAGACTCGATACGCCAAAGAGCTGTCCTACAAGGACCAAGTCTAAAACATTTACCTGCCCATCCATATTCACATCATAAGCGGGTATCTTCTCGCGTGAAATCGGTGCGTTCACTGTATAGTCTGTATCAACGTCAAATCCAAAGGAGGCATGCCATTGATTGACATGGTTTGGGTGATTGTCAAGTCCTGCTAACAACACATTTGTTCCCGCTTTGAGTGTAACAGGGAAATAAACATGGTAACCTTCTTGCCAATGTCCACTGTTTTTCTGGTAAACAACGTCACCATTGAGATAGAGGCGAATACCATCTCGGTGTCCAACGTACATGCGCGTCTGTTGTTCAATAGGCGATTCTATCGTCGCAGCCCCGTAGACAATCCCGTTGTTTCCAACCCCTTGCCGCTTTAGCATTTCACCGATATTATTGTTCCCCGATGGCGCAATCGTATCTGCTGTCCAAACATTGTTGCCAACGCGTTTGCCTTCCGATGCCCCCACGGTCGCGACCTGCTGTTCTGTTCCGCGCCCATCACTCGCTACAGATAATGCATCCCCATCGGTAATACGATCGCCAGCAACAAGCACCCATAGCCACGCTCCCACAATCTTCGTGCCACCACTCGGAAATGCTGGATTGTTGTGCCAAACAATAACAGTATCCTCAAACAATCCATCTATCTCCGATACATCTGAAACAGCATTGTGGGTAAATGCTAACCATTTCAAATGGGGTAATCCGGCAAGCACCGATACATCCGATATATCGTTTTCACTCAGATTCAGCCGTGTCAAGTTTGTGAGGTTTGCTAACGAATAGATGTCTGTAATGTCGTTGCCCACCAAATATATCTCTGTTAACGTTGTCATCTCTGCTAACGCAGAAATATCTGATATTTCACCACCGCAAATATCAAGCACGCGCAGCTTCGGTAAGTCTTTCAATGGGGCAAGGTCTAATATCGGTGTGCCCCAAGAATGAATGCTGCGCAGACTCATTAACCCTGAAAGTGGTGTGAGGTCTGCGGGCGGATTGCCACTCATACCTATCCATTCAAGTTTTTTTAAATCCTTGATCGGCGTGAGATCCGTTATCAGATTGTCACCCATAGATAGAGCTCGCAAATTGTGTAAGCCGGCAACCGGGGATAAATCCTCTACAATGTTATGATGCATCCCTATATGATGCAAAGTGAATAACTCGGTAAGTGGTGATAAATCCGATATTGCGTTATGTTCAATGTTTAGAACATTCAAGTTGGGCAAACTTGATAAAGGTGACAGATCCGATAGCGTTTCATTGTGATTAAGCTCTAACCGATATAACTTGTTCAACCCCGAAAGCGGTGAGAGATCGGTTATCGCATTATGATTGAGAGCCAGTTCCCGCAGACGACTGGCAGCCTCAAGCCCCGTTAGATCAGAGATACCTCTGTCATTTGCTCGCAACACCTTCAACGATTCTATTTCCAACGCCGTTATCAGTGTGCCCGGTGTTTTACCGAGTGTTTCAGTAAGAGCACTGCGAAGATTCGGATCGGGAATGTCTACAACCTGCGCAGATAATGGCGGAATACAAAATAACATGATAACAAGAACCATCAATACACACTTCATCAAAAACTTCTCCTTCGTAGATACGATTAAATGAACTTTTCATATCTCACAAAGTGCTGTTTCACTTATTGCGGAATCGTCCCGATGCCAGGAAAGATCGTCCGGCGGCTTTTCAAAAGAACACCCAGGAGTTGTTTCTCATAAAACGATAATTCCGATAAAGGAAAATTCACCTCGTGAAGTTGATTAAAAAAAGCCGGATCCACGTGTGCGTAGACACCATCCCAATATGTAATCCCCCCTGGCTGTTGCTTTGGCAACTCGTTTTTTACGATGTCCTTAAGCAATCCTCTACCCGAATATTTATATTTTGTCGGTGTTATCTTCGTAACAGTCGGAGACAAGTTGCAAAATATCACCATTTCAGGCGTTTTCCATATCATTTCTTCAAGTCCATCGAGGTAAGTTTGGTGGGTGGTCGGCATGCCATGTTTATCAACGGCTTCCTTGATGAGGTTATCGGCATTCGGGATTGGTGTTGTGGAAAGGTAACCCGCTGTCCGTAACATATTATTCTTGAACGTATAGATGAGTTTACAATAGACACCACTGAGTTTGCATTTATAGACGATAGCGTTCTCCCTTCTCTCAAACACAGTATTGCCTGCCTCGGCAAGTTCTACGCGTTCTTTACTGTATCCCCACTTCACTTTGCGAAAGTGATACGTTCCGCCTTCAGATAGGAGGTTCGATAGCCTTTTGGAGAGTGAAGGTGCTTTGGCATCTTCACTCTCCAGCGGGATCTGTGAATCCCAACTCGGTATGTTAGTCTCTTGAAGTTGCTTTGAAGCACATCCCGCCAGTATCAACACCATCACCAGATAAATCGTGAGTTTCATAGTGATACTCCTTTCTCACCCTGTGCAGTTAAGCCACCACGGATCAACACATAGACTGTCAAAAATAGAATTGGTTCCATGGCAAAGCCGCTTTTGGACCTCCGCGTGTCCGCAGTATTTTACCCAAGTTGCCACTTTTATCCAAAGAGCTGCTTTATACTTGTTGTGATGCCAAACAAAATGCTTTCTGCAAGATATCCAAAAACCACTTGAAAGAGTTGAGGTATCCGATGCAGACGACATCGGATATCCCATGGATTTACAAATGGCAACTTGGGTTATAATAGGTCAATTTTAAATATTATTCAATTTTAAAAAAATTAAGACTATATATGATTATACACTATACAATATAGTAAGACAAACAGCAAAGTATATCCATAAAAATTGCTAATTTCGCTTGAAAATACCTTTGCGGGGTCTCAGGGTGTGATACAAACGCGGATTTGTTAGAGATTTGGCGCGAAACTTGGTAAAATACATTACCACTTTTACCGCTGATGGGAAAATAGAAAAGTAAAAATTGGAGAATACGAAGGAAGCTTTAACGCATTATAGATTGGGTAGGACTTACGGACCGCCTCTTAAAGTCCGCTTGATCAGGAGGATTTACAGGGTTTAAAGTACAGAAATTCCGATTTTTCGCGTCTAAATGTCCAATATTCCCTTAATTTGCTAAGCCCTATTAGGTTTAAAAGGTTTATTTCCGACAATTTATGAAACGGGTCGTAAAAAACCCAACGAAAATAACACCTTCCATTTCAAGGTAGCAACTTGGGTTATTTTATGAAAAAAGGCAGGTAACGCGCTGTTACCTGCCTGTCCTCTGATCTATAAATGAGTGATGGAGCCCCGACAATCCGCCGCCAGACTTAATTCCGCGCTTCAGGTGTAACCGTCAGTTTTACCCGTTTTCCCTCTCGTAGCACAACAACTTCGACAGGTTCGCCAATCTTCACAGCGTCAAGTGCATAGGTATAGTCGTAGATATTGGTAATCTTCTGTCCACCAAACTCAACAATGACATCGCCACCCTTTAAACCGGCTTTATCGGCGGGACCTTCCGCACGAACACCAGAGAGTTTAACACCCGTGCCTTCCGTAGTATAGTCAGGGATCGTCCCCAGATATGCACGGAGCGTATCACGACTCCCCTCCTCTGACTGGCTCCGCTCTACTCGAACGTACGCCGGACGTTCATCAGCACTGGTTAAGTCTAAAACGATACCGTGTGCGAAGTCTGAAATCCGCTTTATGCCATTAAAGTTAAGCGTCTCAGGGTCGTCTGTGGGTCGGTTATAGTCCTCATGTCCGCCGGTGAAGAAACTGAGTACAGGGACTTCCTTCGGATAAAAGGCAGTCACATCCGTTGGCAGATAAGGGTCTTCTTGGAGCGTCAGATTAAAACCGATGGGAATGTTTCGCTTTTCAATCAGTTTCGTCCATACAGACGATGAACCCACGCCTTGCAAGATGAGTTTATTTTCACGGAGTCGTCCGACCATATCAAAGTTGATGTATGCTGTGACCTTTTCTAAAGGGACGACCGGATCGTTGACAAAGTGGGTAGAGCCGATGAGTCCAAGTTCCTCACCCGACCAGAGTGCGAGGATGATACCCCTACGAAACTTTTCGGGATATTTCTGGTATGCCTCACTCAGCGTGGTCGCCAATTCCAGAACGACAGCGGTGCCGGAGGCATTATCATCCGCGCCGTTGTGAATCTGACCCTCTTCACCTTTCCGGGCAAGCGAACCGATTTCACCATGACCGATATGGTCGTAGTGTGCCCCGACAATAACATACTCAGTGTCGTCTGTTAATTCCGGGGGTGGCAGAAGGGCAACGACATTTTGATCGGTCTTCTTAACTTTCTCAACCGAAACGACAATCCTAATGTTGACATCCGGCAGTGGAAATTGTCCAAGGAAGTGTGGATTTTCGACGTCCAGTCCGGATTGAATATCTTTCAGATTTTTACCGGATGGCGCAAAGAGTGCGTTTGCCACAGTATCGCTTATGGATGCGGCGACAATTCCCGAATCTGCGAGACTACTATCAAAGTCAAGCGGAATTAACTTGCCTGCGTTTGGGGAATTCGGACCGGCAACGACGAGAAATGCTTTTGCTCCCTGTTCCCGTGCTTGCATCGCTTTGTAGCGGAGTCCAGCATACCGATTCAATTGCTGGCGGCGTTCAGGTTCAACGCCTTCAGGCACATAGCGAAGCGCGACAACTATTTTGTCTTTCACGTCCAGACCCGCATAAGCATCATACCCTTCACCTAACTCGCCGGGGACGGTCAAGCCATACCCGACAAAAACCACTTCACCCTCAACGACACCGTTCCGCGAGAAAGAGAGCGGTTGGAAATCGCGTTCCACACTGAATTCCATCACTTGCTCGGAACCGTGCATCTGGCGTGTAATATGAAAGCGGTTCTCCTCCGCTATAATCCGTCTGCCGGCGGTGAATTCAAATTCTTGGAAGTAACTTGCCTCATCACCGATAGGATTGAGATTGAGGTGTGCGAATTGGGCGGCGATGTGTTCCGCTGCGCGTTTCGCGCCTTCGGAGCCAGTCATTCTGCCTTGCAGTTCGTCAGACGCGAGAAATTCTACACGCTGCTGGATGCTGATTTTCGTTGTAGTCGGCGACGCATGCACATGCGTGCCATCCTTTGCCTGTGCGTTGAAAATCGGTATTGGCACCTGATGCGATCTGGGAGCTAAAGAGATTGCTTCAAGTGCAGCTTGGTGATTCCAGTCTGCAAGATAGAGTTGTGATACTTCTTGAGTGTTCCGATTCGAGGTCCAGCACAGCCGGTTCCCATCAGGTGAAAAGACAGGGAGTCCATCAAAACCATCGGTCGAAGTAACCCGAACCGGTTCATGTCTACCTCTGCCATCAACGAGATATAACTCAAAATTAGAGAATCCGAGTTTATTAGAAGCGAAGATGACATAGGCACCACTCGGATGGAAGTAGGGTGCCCACGACATACTTTTGAAATCGGTCAGTCGTCGCACGTTTGAACCGTCAATCTGCATCGTGTAGATGTCCGCTTGGCTGCCGTCAGGTGTGAAGTGTCGCCAGACGATGTGCCGTCCATCGGGTGTAAAGAAGGGGCCACCGTCATAGCCTGGCGCGTTCGTCAACCGGGTTTGATCTGACCCGTCGGCATTCATGATATAGATTTCGCCGAAATAGGCAGGATCAACTTCAAGTTGCTTCAGGTCCTTCGCAGAGAGTTGATCTTTAGGATATGCGTCTCGAAGTGAACAGAAAACAATGCGCTTGCCGTCAGGTGAATATGAGGCTTCAGCATCATAACCGGGTGCGTCTGTCAGTCGCTTGAGGTTGCTGCCATCCCGATGTGCCGAGAAGATGTCCATCGCTGCGTCGTAATCCCAACTGTAGCGACGCTCTTGCCCAGATGCTCGGAACTGCAATTCTTCTTCCTGTTTTGCTTTCGCGAAAGCGTCGTGATGTGTCGAGGCGTAAAGCACCTCATCGGTCCCCGGTCGGAAGAAGGCACAAGTTGTTTTCCCGATACCGGTTGAGACGCGATGCGTATCACCAGTCAGCAGGTTTAGCAGATAAATCTGATAGAACGGGTTATCCGGTTCACGTTCACTTTGGAAGATGAGCGCGTTGCCGTCTTCAGAGAAATAGCCTTCCCCCGCGCGCTTCCCGTCATACGTGAGTTGTCGGATATTACTGAGAAATCGTGATTCCGCCGGGGTGTTAGTACCTGTTTCGTCTGGTGTTGTCTGCTGTGCCACGACATCACTCGTTAGGAAGATGGCAAAGAATATCGTGCAGAACAGCCCAATCAATTTAATACAACGCATCTCCAGCCCTCCTCTTGAATGGCTTGCTACTTTACAAGTATTCAGCTGCTTTCTGTTTAAGGAAGGCGAGACCGTCTGTTGCGAGGCTCTCGGCACTCGGTGCGATGTCACGCCAGATACATGTCGCAGCGGCGATTTCCTTGACAGCCGGCGTGAACGATTCGATCACGAGCCATCTGTCGTAATTGACTTTCGCAAGCGCACCGAACACACCGTCCCAATCTACGAGCCCTGTGCCGGGCGTGCCACGATCGTTTTCACAGCAGTGCATGTGATGCAAGAAATCACCCGTCGCAATAATAGCATCTGCCTGATCCTTTTCTTCAATGTTCATGTGGAATGTGTCCAGATGTACCTTGAAATACGGACTATCCACCGCTTGACAAAGTTTAACAGCGTCTTCGGCGATATTGACGAAATAGGTTTCAAACCGGTTGAGCGGTTCACTTGCGAGGGTAACACCGTGCTTCCCGCCGAATTCAGCGACCTCTTGTATACCTTCAACGCACCAGTCCCATTCCTGTTCGTTTCTACCGCGCCCCACGAGTTTACCGACAGCACTGTACATCGGTCCAACGAGCGTATCGGCACCGAATTCAGCAATAATTTCACAACAACGCTTGAGATAGGTCTTCGCGTTCTCGCGAATCGCCGGATCTTCGTCAATCGGATTCCTATCCCCGCCCATAATATTACACCCGATGGTTTCTAAACCGGTATCCTTCAGTAACGCTTGTGTGTAAGGGATGTCTACCGTATCAGGATCAAAAATGGGGATTTCGACACCATCAAAACCCATTTCAGCAACTTTCGGAATCAGGTCTGCGGTTTCTCTGTCAAACTTATCTGCCCAGAGCAATAAATTGACACCAAATTTTGGCATTGTGTTTTGTTCTCCTTATAATATGGACTATTTTTTGCAATTTAGCGTAAATTGCCAGTATTTTCGACACCGTTACCGTTTCGCGAGTTCCGCGCGGAGACGTTCTAACTCCGCTGCGTCTGCTTGTCGCCGTCGTTCGGCTTCTGCTGCGACACGTTCGGCTTCTGCTGCGACACGTTCGGCGTGCTGTCTGCGTGCCGTTTCCTCAGCAGCGCGGATCTCCGCGGCGAGTCTGCGTTCGGTTTCTGTCTCCGCCTGTCTCTCCGCGGTTTCCTTAAGGTGTTGCATTTCTATGGACGTAGAGATCGGCGTGCCATCTGGGAGATATGGACGTAAAAGCCGTATCTCCTCACCGGGTCGATACTCCCACTGCAAGCGCAGATTGAGTGCCTCGCTGAACAACGCACCCGATGCATCGGGCTGAATCTCAATGATATCTCCCGGGCCCCGACGCCGCCACCCCCGGAACACCTCAGGTCTCTCCGTATCCGGTTGATGAATAAAATACTCTTGAACTCCCATATCCTGTAGATACACCGTAACCTTCTCATCCTCATCCTGACGCGCCGTAGCATCTGAAAGAAATTCAAAGGCAACCGTCGGGACAGCACCTTCTGCCCAAGTGTAAAAACTTCGTCGCAGTGGAAGCTTCGCAGCACCCAGGACAACATAAACATCAGGAGCGACGACTTTCGCCCTATCCCCTTCACGGTAGTAGACGAAGTTATCCAAACCGACATGGATATTCTCATCCACTTGAAAGTATCGATAGATCTGGTCAAAAAAGATGTGAGCCTGCACACCGTGGATTTCATTTGCGGGCATCGGGTATTCGTCCTCTTCGGGGTATCCGGGGATGTATTGGGTAGGAGTTCCAGTCGCTTTCGGAAAAACGGGCATATATTTTCTCTGTTTAATCGCAAAGTCGTCTATTACATTCATGGGAACCTCCGTTTTTTTATTCGCGAGATGTTGTAGCAACTTGTGTTATTTTAGCACGGGACAGATATTTTATCCAGTAAAAGTTTTGCGTAATCAGAATAAATATTTCGGTGCCAGCACCGTTAGCGATACGCCGCGTGCCACCAGCAGCAGTGTTAATGCACCCCACAATCCGTGATTGCCAAAAGGCATCAGCAGATAGACTGCACTTAAAAAGAGCAGGGTTGACAGCATCACAGAATTCCGTAGTGCCTTGGAAGCAGTCGCGCCAAGAAAAATACCGTCCCAAATATACGCAGCGACGTTGATAATAGGGGCGACAATTATCCAGATGAGATAGGGTTTCGCTTGTGCAATCAACGGCATCTGATCCGTGAAGAGATGCAGTAATCGCTCCCCAAATAACAGGAAAATTAACATAATCACGCCACCAAACAGAAACGACCAAAAGAAAATGTAACGCGTTGTTCCTTTCAGATTCGGCATATCCCGCGCGCCTTTGTACTTACCGATGAGACTCTCCGCTGCAAAAGCGAGTCCATCAATCGCATAGGACATGAGATTGATAAACTGCAGCAGGATTGTGTTGATAGCAAGGATGGTATCACTCAAAGCGGCGGACTTTGCTGTGAACACAGCATGGCTAAACACGAGCAAACAGGTTCTGATGAAGATATCGCCGCTAATGTTAAGGAATCGCTTGAGTCTGGAAAATGCCAAGATTTCTCGGAAGTCCCATGCTGGCAAAATACCGCGATAGTATCTCGAAAAGAATAGAACTGCTAAGAATAATCCGACATACTGCGCAATAACAGTCGCCAAAGCGACACCCTCAACCTTCATACCGAGCAACCGCACAAACACCAGATTCAGGACGATATTGACGAGGTTCACCACAATCGTCAATAGCATTGGATAGCGGGCATTCTGTAACCCCAAAAAGACACCGTGAAAGGCGTGCAAGCACAATGTTGCAGGCGCAGCATAGAGACGAATATGAAAATAGGCACGGGCAAGGTGTTCGACTTCAGGACTTGCGTCAATGAGGAGGAAACTCAGGTCAATCAGCTGCCACTGAAAGATAAAGAGGAACAGACTTGACATGATGCCGATGCATACCGCTCTCAGTAGCAAACGTCCGCATTCCGAGAGGTCTTTTTCGCCGAAGGCTTGCGCTGTCAGACCTGTCGTCGCCATTCTGAGAAACCCGAAACCCCAATAGATGAAACTAAAGATAATACCACCGATGCCGACAGCACCGAGATAGTACTCGGATTCCAACCGTCCCATCAAGGCGGTATCCACCGCACCCAAAAGCGGGATAGAAAAGTTGCTGACGATATTCGGAAGGGCAAGTCGATAAATTTCTTTATTGATATTTTCAGGGGTATGCATGGAGATGTCCGTTCCTGCTTCTGCCTTAGAGTCTACCGCAAATCATGCTGGAAGTCAACGGATATTCCGCTGCAACGCCGAGCTATTTAGTTTTACATATTATATATGTGTGTATTTTCCTCTGTAGGAGCGAGCTGTGCTCGCGATATTACGGAAAAAATATTAACATCTGTAAACGAAAAACCAAAATCAAAACCGAAAACTAAATCGTCCTGGATTTCGCTAGATCCTGTTGATTTTTTTGAGATTTCTATGTTATACTTTTCAAGACCCTAAGGAGTTAGAAACGATGGCACAGACAACAGCCGAATTTCTCATAGAACAAGGCAAAGCAGAAGGCAAAGTAGAAGGCAAACAAGATGCAATCCTCAAACTTCTGCAGCTCCAATTTCAGAACGTGCCTGAAACGCTTTCACGTGAAATCCGCAATATCCACAACCTAACACGCCTCGACACGCTATTAGAACAAGCCATGACCGCGCAAAGCTTAGAGGAAATAGATACGCAGTTCTCCTTAAAGTCTCACCGAAACGATTGATAAGGTGAAATCCACGATAATCAGCGATTTGCGGCATACCCGCCCAAATGCAACCTGCATTCAGACATCCATCCACTCGATAAGTCGTAAGAACATGAAAAAATAAAGGGAATCACCCCTCAATGCAACGAAGTAACAAATTCTGCCTATACGTGGTAGGATTTGTGGTGTGTTGCATTTTTCTTTGTAATTTCGGAAGAAATTTAGTATACTATTTAACACAATGAAAGATTGGTGCTATGCGTTTGCCGCCAAATCGGTTGGATTCTGTGTATCTCGGATGCCGCGTCCCGTAGCACTCGCTATCGGCGGAGGGTTAGGAACGCTTGTATTTTGGATCGCGTCCCAATATAGAGAATTGGCGTGTGAACATCTACGGTGTAGTTTGACGTTCTCGGATGAACGTTGTGCCAGGACAATCGCTAAAGAGTGCTTCCAACATCTCGGCAAGACTGTCGTAGAGTTTATGCGGTTCCCGCGTTTGGGGCGCAAGCAAATCCAGCGATACGTCACTTTTGAAGGGATTGAGCATGTAGAGCAGGCACTCGCAGAAGGAAAAGGCGCGATTATTTTAACAGGACATTTCGGGAATTGGGAACTTCTCGCCGCCAGTATTTCTGCGACAGTCGCCCCGCTGACCCCGATTGTTCGCGAGTTGCGTTCTCCGCGTTTAAACGCCTTGGTCTCACATTACCGAGAAAAAGCCGGTTATGCAACCATTGACCGAGATACGGGAATACGTCAAGCCCTTCGATGCCTCAGACGCAATGAGTTGCTCGGCATCGTCGCCGATGTGGATACGACTGTCAGCGGCGTTTTTGTCGACTTTTTTGGCAGGCGCGCCTATACACCCTATAGTCCGGTCGCTATTGCCCTCAAAACAGGGGCGGCAATATTACCGACGTTCATCATTCGTCAACCCGACGGTTCGCATCGGGCAGTCATTGAACCGCCTTTGGCGTTGAAACGGACGAGCACGAAAGAGAAAGACCTTGTTGTCAATACACAGAAATTCACAAAAATTATTGAAGCCTATATCCGACAGTATCCAGCGCAATGGATTTGGATGCATCGACGCTGGAAAACACAGAATTAGCTGCATTTTCATAGGGTTGTTTATGTGCCTGCTGCTCTGTGTAACGTGTTGTAGAAGCACAGAAACGCCAGTCAGCGCGCCGGATGAATCTGTAGAAGCGGTACCAACGCAGAAACTGGACAAATTTTCTACGCAGCACACCGAGGCAGGTGTTCTCAAATGGACGCTTGTCGGGGATACTTCAACATTCCACGGAAGTTACATCGACGTGGAAAATCCGACTGTTCAGATTTTTGAAGACGGCGTTGTTTCTATCACTCTGAATAGCCAGAAAGGCAAACGGTTTCTCAACGGCACGAAGAAGGATAGTCTGCACCTGACCGGGAATGTCGTCGGCATCAGTAAAGATGGCAAACTGTTTACTGAAACGCTCCATTGGCAGAATCTCGCAGGTAGGTTATATGCTCCTGATGAAGCCACAGTTGTACGTGGAGATTCTACCTGGGTCGGAACAGAAATGTTAGCGAATCCGACACTTGAAACTGTAACAATGAAAAATAATGAATTCACACTTTACCCAAAAGATGAGAAAACACATGAACATCATAATGCCTCCATTGAATCAGAGTAGCCGTAAACGCGGATCTCAACGCTGTCAATTTTGTGCCTCCGTTGGATTTCTCGCGCTTCTGGCATTTCTTATTTCCGTGACTGTTGTTGCTGAAGAAGATGCGAAACCTCCAGCGACCAATGCGGTAGAGACACAAATGACGGAAAACGCCGGGCAAAAGGCGGACACCGCTGGAAATACGGATACCATGTCAGAAATGTCGAAAGAAAAGATCACCGGCACCGCAGATAGAATGGAGAGATATGATAAGGACGGGATAACGATCCTTATCGGCAATGCCAAGACAGTCCGGTATGACGCACAAGATGTTGAAATCGGGTTTCTCAACGCTGATAAAATTACGATGAAGAGTGACCCTGAAACTGACACAACCATAGAAATTGTTGCTGAAGGTAATGTAGAAATCCGAGATCAAAATATCTTCGCTACCTGTGACCATGCTATCATGAACAACCTGACGAATACCATTACGCTCAAAGAGAATGTCGTCGTCTTACAAAACAAGGATAGACTGGAAACCAAATTTTTCACTTTCAATCGGACGACCGGTAAACAGACGGGCGAAGGCGGTGTTAAATTCAAAGTTAGTATTACGCAAGCGGCACCGATCAGCACAGAAACGGATGAAAATTCCGAAAGCAGTGAACAGACTGGCGAAGAAAAAACTGACGCAGCTGCGCCTGAGAAAACAGAAACCAAGGCTGAAGAAGACAAAAAAGATACAGCTGCCGAGGCGGAAAATGCTGACGCGGATGCGGAAGAGAAATCTGATGCTGACACTGAAAACGCTGAAGATGCAGATTCCGAAGAAAAGACGGATACAGATACTGAAAATTCCGATGACGCAGATGCTGAAAACGCCGAAGATGCGGATGCCAGCGAAGAGACGGATACAGATACTGAAAATTCCGATGACGCTGACGCTGACGCTGAAACGGATGAATCCGAAAACGATTAAGCAGCTCAGTTAATCATAAGAATGGAACACCATAGTTAAAGATCATGGCAACAGAATTACAAGCACACAGACTCGTAAAACGCTATACACGGAACGGTCCTATTGTTGTTAATGAAGTGAGTCTATCGGTACAGCAGGGCGAAGTTGTAGGGCTGCTCGGGCCCAACGGTGCGGGCAAATCAACGACGTTCTACATGGTCGTAGGACTGATTCGCCCCAATTCCGGTAGAATCACCTATGCCGATAAAGACATCACCTTCTATCCGATGTATAGACGGGCCCGGCTCGGCATCGGTTATCTGGCACAAGAGACATCGATTTTCCGTAAATTGACGGTTCAACAGAACATTGAGGCGATCCTTGAGGCACAAGGCGTGCCTAAACCCGAACGCGGACCTCGTATCTATGAACTGACAGACGAGCTCGGCATCTCAAACCTGTTACCGCGCAAGGCATACACACTGTCTGGGGGTGAGTGTCGCCGGGCGGAAATAGCACGAGCCCTCGCGGCGCAACCGGATTTCATTCTGCTTGATGAACCGCTTTCGGGGATAGACCCCATTGCCGTCGCAGACATTAAGCAGCTCATCTCGCATTTACGCGACCGCAACTTGGGCGTGCTCATTACGGATCACAACGCTGCTGAGACCCTTGACATCGTTGACAGGGCATATATCATCGTTGATGGAAAAATTACGCTCGTTGGAACACCGACAGAACTCGTTAATGACCCAACAGCGAGAGACCTCTATTTTGGACACAATTTCTCCTATCGGATAGAGTAGCAACACTGCAGCAACACCGAAGGAGAGGCATGAAATGTACAAAGCACAGCTTACCCAGACCCCTCAGCTGACGCAAAAAACGTCTATTACACCCAGATTACAGCAAGCACTTAAAGTGCTGAATATGCCGCTGCAAGAACTAACACATTTCATTCGTCAAGAAATTGAGCAGAATCCGTTTCTTGAACTTGAAGACGATCTTGAACTTGAAGACGATGAAGAAGTGGGACCCGCCTTCGAAGAATTAGACCCAGCCCCTGAATGGAACGAACCTGAAGGCAATCTCGATCAAGAAGATACTGCCGTTGATGTTGATTGGGAAACGGCTTTTGAGGACCGCGTGTCACTCAGCGAGCGAATGAACTCGAGACACTCAGACACTGATGATCCGCCCCCGGATGTGGTGTATGAGTGTTCGTTGCACGATCACCTCGCTGAGCAGCTCGCCCTCGCATCCCCTGACATTATCGCCACAGAGACGGAACGCGCGATTGCGGAACACATCCTTGGAAATCTCAACGACGACGGAAAACTGGAACTCAAACTGTTTCAAATGCCGTGTGAATACTTAACCGCATTGCATTCAGGCGAAATCTCAGCAGAATTATACACTATCATTCAGAAAGGGTTACAAACCGCAACAGGTAATAGTCATGTCAAACTCTCAAAAACCGCTACAATCACAAAGAAAAGGATAACGCACACACCCGCCGAAAATCAAGCGGTACCTACAAACTGTACATGGCACATTAACGACCCAGATAACAACAAGACTTATACCATCATATATGAACATACGCTGGGAAGTTGCAAACCCGCTCTGAATTTCTATCAACTCACCTTGGAAGATATCGCTGAAGCGGTTGGATGTGAAACACAGCTCGTTGAAACGGTGCTTCGCGAGATACAAGATAACTTTGAACCCGTAGGCATCGCACATCGAGACACAAGAGAGGCGTTGCTCATCCAGATACGCAATCAGAAACCAGAAGAAATACACGCAGTAGAGGAAAGTTTAGGCGGAGAACCGTGGCAGTGTGAAGGTTTCCGAAATAAAAAGATGTCTGTACAATCTCTCGCACAAGAGATTATCAAAAGTTACTTCGACGCTTTTCTCAATCAGCAATGGCACTGCATCGCAGAGGCATTGAAGGTTGACATCCGGGTTATTGATACAGTCGTCAAGTGGGTAGGAAGACTATCGCCGTATCCAGGTCGCTACTTCAGTGATCCAACGACACGATCGCTGAAGAAAACCTCTCGTGCGGACACTGTTACGCCAGATGTGGAGATACAATACCTTAACGGTAAATATCAGGCTATTTCTGTAGACAGTTATATCCCGCGCTTACAGATCAATCCTTACTATCTCAATTTAATGCGGAATCGACAGAAATCGCTTGATGCTGAGGCAAAAGCATGGATAGAAAAACGCTATCGTGATGCCGCAAATTTGCTCAGCAGTCTCGCGCAGCGCGGTAGCACAATCGCCCGAGTTACCGAGGCGATCTTTGAAGTGCAAACAGAATTTTTGACAGAAGGGGCTAAAAGCATCAAACCTTTAACGCTGAGGACGATAGCTGAAAGAATAGGTGTCCACGAATCAACTGTCAGTCGTGTGACAAGCAATAAACACGTGCAAACGCCACACGGTATGTATCCGCTACGGTTTTTCTTTAGTAATGAATTGGCAACAACACAAGGCGAAGCAATCTCTGCCAAACAGGTGAAAAACCTCATTCAAGAAATGGTCGATGCTGAAACACCCGTCAAACCGTTGAGTGATCAAGCGATCAGTAATGCCTTAAAAATAAAAGGCATCCTATTAGCGAGGCGGACTGTTCAGAAATATCGGGACGAATTAGGTATTCCGACATCACGTGAAAGGTCTGCTGCCCATGCCGCGAGTCGCACTAATTGATTGAATTTCCGATGAAAGTGAACGCGTTTTCAGGACTATTAATATTAGTTGTCAGTTGTCAGTTAAGAGGTTTTTGTTAATCCCAAAGTCTCTTTCTGAAAACTGAAAAGTTTTTCATGCCTCGCAGTGAGAGAAAACCGAACTGAAAACCGAAAACTACTTTTTTGCCTTGTTCCGTCATCTATAAAAGAAGGGAGAATTAAAATGAAAATAACCTATTCCGGACATAACCTAAAAATCACTGATGATATTCATGCATACATCCTAAAACGTGCCGACAAAATTGAAACCCGTTTCGGAGATATGCAGGAATTGAACGTCGTCCTCAAATCTGAGAAGCGTCGATTTGACGCGGAAATGATCGTGACAGCACCGCGCGTGTCGTTCTATGCAAAAAGTGAAACGCATGAGATCCTGTCGGCATTAGACACTGTAACCGATAAGATTATCAGCCAGATCCGTCGCTACAAGGATAGAGTCAAAGACCGACGGCATAATGCACCGCATCGAGAAGTCGTGGCACAACTCAATCCCGACGATGTGGAAACCGTAATAGAACCTGACGGTACTGACGCACCTGTCATCGTAGCGACACAGGAGAAATTCGCAGCGAAACCACTGACGGTCGCGGAAGCCGCAACGGAACTCCAAGCCTCAAATACCGTATTTCTGCTGTTTTTAAACGCGGAAACCCGGCAAGTCAATTTACTTTATGAAATGGAGCAGGGGACATACGGGTGGGTAGAGCCTCTCTTTGCCTAATGGCTATCGGTTTTCAGTTAAGAGGTTTCTTTGTAACGATCCCCGCCCACTTGGAATATTCCAGGGCAGCAATCAATTGTTACAGACCACTCTTAACCTTGACCAACAACTCGTCTACAGATACTCTTGCTAAGGCGCGAGTTGTTGGTCAAAACGGGCAACCAACAACTGTAAATATGAGGAAGGGTTATCAATTATCAGGTATAAGAGGAAACTGTTCTCTTAAACGAAAATCTCTTAACCGATAACTGACAACTGATAACTGACACCTAAAAAATGACGAATCTCTCAAAAATCTATGCCCCTCAAGAAATTGAGGGGAAATGGTATCAATTTTGGCAAAAAAATGACTACTTCCACGCGGCGGCGACTTCCGACAAACCGGCTTACGCCATTGTGATTCCGCCGCCGAATATCACAGGGAGTCTCCACATCGGACACGCGCTGGATAATACGCTCCAAGATTGCCTCATCCGATGGCGGCGCATGCAAGGGTATAACACACTCTGGATGCCCGGTACCGACCACGCCGGCATTGTCACTGAACTGATCATGGAGCGAAAACTCGCCGAGGAAGGCACAAGCCGAATGGAACTCGGCAGAGAAAAATTCACCGAACGGATGTGGCAATGGAAAGCGGAATCTGCTGGCTATATCGTTTCACAACTTCAACAACTCGGATGCTCTTGTGATTGGGCGCGTGAGCGTTTTACACTTGATGAAGGACTCTCAAAAGCCGTTCGCACCGCCTTTGTTAAACTCTATAATCAAGGACTGATTTATCGGGACACCTACATGGTCAATTGGTGCCCAGAGTGCAACACGGCTATCAGTAACCTTGAAGTGGAACCTATTGAAGTTGACGGCAACTTTTACCACATCCGCTATCCTGTGAAAGAGAGTGATGTCCTCCTTGAAATCGCCACGACGCGTCCAGAAACAATGTTAGGGGACACGGCTGTCGCTGTGCATCCTGACGACGAGCGGTATCAACACGTTATTGGAAAAACCGCACGCCTACCGCTCTGTGACAGGGAAATTCCGATAATCGCTGATGCCTATGTGGATAGAGAATTTGGGACCGGTGCCTTAAAAGTAACACCCGCCCACGATCCCAATGACTATGAAATCGGCTTGCGGCACGAACTCGAACAGCGTACGATCTTCACACAAGATGGACATATAAGCGAAGCGGCACCCGAAAAATATGTCGGTTTATCTCGATGGGATTGTCGCAAACGCGTCGTGGAAGATTTGGAGAACTTAGATTATCTCGTCAAAATTGTCCCGCATCGGCACGCCGTTGGTCATCACGACCGCTGCGGCACGATTGTTGAGCCAGCTATATCCCCGCAATGGTTCATGAATGCCCGACCCCTCGCACAGCGCGCCATAGAAGCAACCCAAAAGGGCGAAGTCCGGTTCATTCCAGAACGCGAGACCGATCGCTTCTACCACTGGATGGAGATTATCGAACCTTGGCCGATCTCACGTCAGCGGTGGTGGGGGCATCGCCTCCCGATATGGTATTGTAACGCATGTGATGCAGTCGTCGCTGCGATGGAAACGCCACAGCACTGCGAGTGTGGTGCCTCTGATTTCCGCCAAGATGAAGATGTTCTTGACACATGGTTCAGCTCAGGATTGTGGCCCTTCTCCACTATGGGCTGGCCAGAAGAGACGGAAGAACTGAAAACTTTTTATCCGACCTCTGTGCTTGTGAGCGGTTGGGACATCCTTTTCTTCTGGGTATCGAGAATGATAATGTTAGGACTCGGATGTATGGACAAGGTCCCCTTCCGAACCGTCTATTTGCACGGGCTTGTCGCCGACGAAAAGGGACAAAAGATGAGCAAATCGAAAGGAAACAGCATTGATCCGTTAGAGACAATCGATACTTACGGGACAGATGCATTCCGCTTCGCCCTTGTAAACATAAGCACACCAAACCCTTATGTCTCGCTCCTCGAATCGCAGATTGAGTCAGGCAGACGTTTCGCCAATAAAATCTGGAACGCTGCCCGGTTCATCCTGATGAATTTGGAAAAGCATCCGATCCCTGCAGGTGTGAAGGTGGTGAAAACCGAACAGGAAACGCTCGAAATAACATGGATACAGAGTCGCCTCAGCCATACCATTAAAACAACAACCGAAGCCCTTGAAAACTTCCGTTTCTACGAAGCGGCACAAATACTTTATGCTTTCCTTTGGCATGAATTCTGTGATTGGTATCTCGAATTCGCTAAACAGCGAATCGCCCAAGAGAAACCAGAGGCACTCTGGGTAGCTGCAGACGTTTTGGAGCAGACAATGCGACTCCTCCACCCATTCATGCCGTTCCTGACTGAGGAAATTTGGCAACAACTTCTACTGAACGGAACCGGTACAACCTCTCAGGTGGACGCTTCCGTAACAATCGCCGCTTGGCCGGAACCGAAGGGCGAAAATTCGACAGCAGAAACTACAATGGCAACCCTTATGGAAGTCATTGAAAGCATTCGGAGCATCCGAGGCGAACTGAACGTTCCGATGGGCGCGTCCGTAGACGTCCATATCCAATCACCGAACAGTGAGGTGCGTGAGCGACTCGAAACGTACTTAGCACAGTACTTGCCCGCTTTCACACGTGTAGCAGGCATCACGATTGCTGAATCTCTGCAAAAACCGTCTGCCTCCGCTGAAGCGGTTATCGGAGAACTCGCTATTTATATCCCGCTTGCCGATGTCATAGACCTCGATGCCGAACACGCAAGACTTAGCAAACGCCATCAACAAGCAACGAATGACGTTGTGTCGGCACAAAAGACGTTAGATAATCCGAACTTCGTTCAGCGTGCGCCGGAAAAAGTCGTTGCACAAAAGAAGGCACAACTTGAACGTCTGCTGATAGAACAAGAGAAATTAGCGCGGAGCCTCGCTATGCTTACCCAATCAGGAAGTGAAAATGGCGATTGAAAACAACGATAACTGCTTTGTTTGCGGTATGAAAAACCCATTCGGCTTTCAGGTAAAACCTGAAATTATAGGTGATGGTGCCTCTGTTCGCATTGAATGTACACCCGCTGAACACTTGCAAGGGTGGGCAAACATTCTACACGGGGGTATCCTCAGTACCCTGTTAGATGAAGCGATTACCTACGTCGGAATAGGCACCTTCGATCAGCCCGCAGTAACAGCACAACTCGAAGTCCGCTTTCGTAGTCCCGCACCAACGGGTGTGAAACTCTTTGTTTCTGCTGAGCGGACGAAGGTTTCCAAGAGGTTAGTGGAAGCAAAAGCAGAGGTTACGCTGAGTGATGGTACGCTCATTGCTACTGGTACTGGAAAAGTGGTACCGGTCAGCGAAAGTTTTGCCCCAAAAGTACCAGCTCAGTAGAAAACCCAGTGTCGCTCACAAGACTTGAAGCCGCGCCCGTTCTACAAAGGACGTAAAGGTTCCTGTTTTAGAAAGAATTTATGGAAAATCCAATATCTGCGATGACCCCAGAGCCGCATTTGAGGTGGGACACCGATGTGCTTATCATCGGTAGTGGTGCTGCCGGGTTACGCGCTGCCCTCGCCGCGAGTGAGCATGCGAATGTGACGTTAATTACCAAAACGACACTGACAGAAAGCAACACGCACTATGCCCAAGGTGGCATCGCTGTTGCTATGAACCTTGACGATACCATTGCCTTGCACATAAAAGACACCTGTGCTGCGGGTGCCGGGCTCTGCAATGTCGAAGCTGTTGAGATGATGGTATCTGAAGGCATCCCACGCGTTTCGGAACTCTTGGACTGGGGGGCGAACTTCGATTGGGAAGGAACGCTGCCGCGCTTTACACGAGAAGCCGCCCACAGCCGCCGCAGGATCGTGCACAAAGGGGACGCAACCGGACGCGAAACAACAGATGTACTTATCCAGCGCGTGCTAAATACGGAACGTATCCACGTCTTGCAAAACACGTTCGCCATTGATCTACTGACGGACGCGGATGTCGAGCCAGGCGGCGAAGACGCTACCGCATGCTATGGTGTTAGTGCAATTGTAGAAGAACAGATCATCTGTATTCGCGCCAAAACCACAATTCTCGCGACCGGCGGACTTGGGCAGATTTACCCCTGTACTTCTAACCCAAAAGTCGCAACTGGCGACGGATTTGCCGCAGCGTGGCGGGCCGGATGCGAAATGATAGATATGGAATTCGTCCAGTTTCACCCAACCACGCTCTTCTTAGACGGAGCACCTAACTTTTTGATCTCGGAAGCGGTTAGAGGTGAAGGGGGCAAACTCTTGAGCATTCGCGGCGAACGCTTTATGGAGAAATACCACGAGAAAGGTGAACTTGCACCGCGGGATGTCGTGAGCCGTGCCATTCAAAGCGAAATGGAACTGACGGGGTTCCCGTGCGTTTTCCTCGATATTACCCATAAATCCGAAGATTTCATCCTTGAACGATTTCCGACCATTTCTGATACCACAAAACGCTACGGTCTCAATATTAATATGGACTTAATCCCCGTCCGTCCTGGCGCACATTTTATGATGGGCGGCATCCGCACAAATACGGATACGCAAACGAACCTCAAAGGGCTTTATGCTTGTGGAGAAGTGGCATGCACCGGGGTCCACGGCGCCAATCGTTTGGCAAGTAACTCTCTTCTGGAGTGCCTTGTCTACGGTGCCCGCGCTGGCAGAAATGCCGCAACATTTGCCGGATCACAACCGGCTCACCCACCTACCACACCGATCCCAAGGAACGTAGGAACGTCGCTTGCTGCGCCCCCTGATAGGTCAGACAACACGCATACAGAATCACTCAAAGATGTTATTCGCGAGACACTCTGGAAAAATGTTAGCATCGAACGAAACGGCGAGGGCTTACAAGAAACCCTCGCCGAATTGCAAGATTTAATGGAAAGTTTAGGGCGTGTGCTAACAAACCCGGAAGTCGCAGATGTAGCGACGGTAGAAACAGTTAATATGCTCAACGTCGCCTTGATGATAACGCAGTCTGCACTCGCCCGAACGGAAAGCCGCGGTGCCCATTACCG
>CAZQIP010000103.1:0-13465 GCA_964593655.1 uncultured bacterium
GCGTTAGAATGCTTAAATTTTCCATTTTTTTATTGGTTATCGGTTTGCCTCGCAGTGAGAGTTATCAGTTATTGAAGACTGGGAACTGATAACTATTTCATGAACGCGATGCGTCCGCCGTAAGTCTCTCGTAAATTATCAGGTGTGAACGTTTCGTCAACGGGACCACTGGCAATACGACGAATGTTCAGTAGCATCACCCAGTCGAAATAATCAGTTACAGTCTGTAGGTCGTGATGCACCACAACGACCGTTTTTCCATTCGCTCGAAGTTCTTGAAGTAGTGTGACGATTGCGCGCTCCGTGGTAGCATCTACGCCTTGGAAGGGTTCATCCATCAAATAGACTGTAGCATCTTGAACAAGTGCGCGGGCAAGAAAAACGCGTTGTTGTTGGCCACCAGAGAGTTGACTGATTTGGCGGGTGGTATACGCTTCCATACCGACCTTCTCCAGTGCCTGCATCGCCAGTTCGCGTTCTTTCTTTCCCGGCCACCGGACCCATCCGAGCGCACCATAGCGTCCCATCATGACGACATCCAAGACGTTTGTCGGAAAATCCCAATCCACGCTGCCCCGCTGTGGAACATAACCAACAATCTGCCGTTGCGAATCATAAGGTTTGTCGTAAATCAAGACATTACCTGCTGCAGGACGTACTAATCCTAAAATCGCTTTGATCAACGTCGTTTTACCAGCACCGTTCGGACCGACGATTGATAAGAGCACACCGGGTGGAACATCAAGGTCGATATCCCACAAGACCGGTTTATCCTGATAAGCAACCGTTAGATCGGTCACCTCAATGGCTTTCGGTTCAGACGCTTTCATGCCTAATTCTCTCCGGTAGGAGGGGTTTCTAACCCCGATTCCCCGGTAGGAGGGGTTTCTAACCCCGATTCTTTTATTAATGCCTTCACAATCGTATCAATATTATGGCGCACCATACCGATATAGGTGCCTTCCGGTGTTCCCGCGTTTCCCATGGCATCAGAGAAAAGTTCTCCGCCAATTTCTACTTCAAACCCTTTTGATTTTACAGCGGCTTTCACTGCTTCAAGGCTCTTTGAAGAGACAGACGATTCTACAAAAATTGCAGGAATACGTCGTTCCGCGATGAAGGTCGCCAGTTCTTGCACATCGGCGATGCCCGCCTCCGTCGCGGTACTGATCCCTTGTAACCCGCGAACCTCAAATCCATAACCTTTCCCAAAATAGTTAAAAGCATCGTGTGCTGTCACAAGCACCCGCTGTTGAGGCGGTACACGTTTCACTTGCGATTTTACATACTCGTGCAGTTCTGTGAGTTTCGCAAGATAGCGTTCAGCATTGCTCCAATACATTACTGTACTATCTGGATCAAATTCACTCAGCGCATCGCGAACCTTTACCACCGCTTTCATCCAAAGTGTTACGTTAAACCACAAATGTGGATCATATTGTCCCTCATATTCTGCGGGTGTTAAGAGTAGGCTTCGGTCAATAGCATCTGTCACGGCAACAGTCTTGATATCCCCTGACATTTTAGCAAGGACATCCCCCATTTTCGATTCAAGGTGCAGCCCGTTATAGAAAATGAGGCTTGCCGAAGTGAGTTTCTGAACATCACCGGCACTCGGCTTATAAAGATGCGGATCTACACCAGGTCCCATCAATCCGATCACTTCAACACGATTTCCACCAACATTCTTGACAATATCGGTAATCATCCCTATCGTCGTGACGACACGAAACTTTGCACCTACAGAAGCATCAGGCGGTGCTTTTGGATCACAGCCAATACTCGCGAGTATGACTATTAGAGATAACGATATATATATTCTGTACATAATTTTAATTCCCAAAGAAAAAGTGTTCTAATAGTTCGCCGACAAGGTAGCCAACGCCGGCAACACCGAGCCCTACAACAAACATATCGATACCACTCCGAAACAGCCCGCGCCCCGTGAAGAAGCTCCGTGCAGCACCGACAGCAAAGTGAGACATCATGGCAAGTGTGAACGATATCCAAATGGCGGGCATACCCTCAGTAAAGAGAAATGGTGCCACAGGAATAAAAGCACCAACAGCCGTCGCGAGCCCTGTAATCCATCCTTCTTTGATCGGTGTTGCATAGACTTCTCCGATTTTAAGTTCAGTTTGGATTTTCTCCGCCAATGCTCTCTCCGGGTCCTCCATTACCTCCTGTGCGAGTTCCCGGGCCTGCTTCTTTGGGACACCGCGTGCCTCGTAGATGAGAGCAAGTTCATCTTCCTCAATGTCGGGCATGAGGCGAATTTCCTCTCTTTCAACCTCAATCTCGTGTTCATACACTTCTTGTTCACTCTTCGCTGCAAGGTACCCCGAAGCACCCATAGAGAGCGAGTCCGCGACTGTTCCGACGATACCTGTCACAAGGATTATGGAAACATCTGGTGTCGCAGCGATAACGCCCGCGACTAATCCAAAGTTTGCCGTTAAGCCGTCGTTAAACCCGTAAACGATGTTGCCTACCATACCCCCGGATTCAGTTTTGTGCCACGGTTCGCCAATTGTTCCAGTAAGTTCCTGCAAACTTTCTGTATGCTGTGCGGATTCCTTGGCTAAAACGAGCGCAGTCTCCCTTGCATCTTCAAGCGTACTGTTTCTATGAAGTGTTAGATAGTCTTTGACTTCACTTGCCTCCTCCCCCAGCATCTGTGAGAGTGGGAACGTACTCCCAAATTGGCGAGCATACCATCCCATCAACCGTGCTTTAAAAGTCGGTTTCTGGGTTTTGAACTTTACATCGTATGCCGTGAGCATCTCCTGCCAACGGACTACGTGCTGAGTTTCTACCTCGGCGAGATTGCTTAATATCTCTTTTCGCCTATCATCTGATTCGAGACTCGCGAAAACATCATACAGAAAACTTGCATCAATTTCATCTTGCAAATGGTGTTTCCACACCTTGATAGTTTTAGCATCGGGTCGAGCCTGTTCTTGTTGTTCCATTTTTTGATTCCCTTCAGTGGTAATAAGCGCGCCTTCAAAGCGCGCTTACACATTATCTGCATCTTGCACCTGATCAACGAAAATATGTTTCGCGACTTCACGTCCAATCACTACCTGTTGTCCGGCAATGTCAATGGTAAATGGACCTTCAAACGGAGCAACTTCAATCACTCGGAACGCCGTGCCGGGGTAAAGGTTAAAACTACCGATATGTCGGAGCAACGCCGAATCGTTGTCACTCACCTCAGCAACGACACACGATTGTCCCTTCTGCAGATCTGTCATTGGAATAGACGCTGTTTGCACCACAACGCCGTTTTTATCCGGTATCGGCGCGCCATGCGGATCGGCAGTCGGGTAGCCAAGAAACTCGTCCATCCGTGCCTCTACATCTTCCGAAATCACGTGCTCCAATTTTTCGGCTTCTTCGTGAACGCCATCCCACGGGACACCGAGGGCTTTGAATAGGTAAAGCTCCAATAAGCGATGGTGCCGGATAATTTCGAGCGCAATCGCTCTCCCAGCGGCGGTTAGTGTCACGCCACGATAGCGTTCGTAACGCACCAGTTTCATCGTCTTCAATTTTTTGATCATCCCAGTGGCGGAAGCGGGTTTCACGTTAAGATATTCAGCCAAAATACCGGTCGAAACCTTACCGCCTTTCTCTTGTAACTTGTAAATTGACTTGAGATAATCCTCTACTGCATGTGTAAGCATTGATCGTTCCAATCCGCACGTGAAATACGTAAAGCGTATCGTCATCACGATGCGGTATATGTAGGTGTCACACCTACGCAGTTTTAGGCACTGTGTGCCAAAATTATTAGAAATGCCAAGAAACTAATTTAGGCATACCTAAATTATATATTGTGCAAAGAAAATTGTCAATAAAAAATTTACCGGGTCCGATAGGCGCGGTTCATAACCGCGCCGGTTCGGTTATTCTCAAAATTCGTTGAATACTTTTACAGGTTGTCCCGTTTCAATAGATTCCCACGCCGCTACACCCACAGCGATAGACTTGGCACCATCAACTACGTTCGGAGACGGTTCTAAATCTTCCTCAAGACACTGCTGAAAATGCCGCATATACCGGATAACGGTTTGTCCGTGTCCGTAAACGCTTGTATCTATTTCAGGAGGACAGGTCACTTCAAAAGGTTCTCTGGCGGCCATTTTATCGAGCATCAACTTGACGTGTCCCTCTTTGTTGTCCGTAAAATCCCCAATTACCGTCCCTTTACTTCCGAAAACGGAGATCTGCTGCATTGGCATCGGCGGATGGACGATATCGTAAAGCCCCATCGCTCTCGCAATCTGCCCGCTCTTAAACTTCAGGTTCAGAAAGAAATTATTCTTTATCGGGTATTCCGGTGTGAGTAAGCCTTTCGTCCCATAGGCGTGCACCTCATCTACATCACCGAGGAGACACCGCAATAGGTCAACAGGATGCACAATACCGCCGAACATCAAATCTTGCGGTTCATGAAGGCGCCACGGTGTGAAATCGTAGACCTCGCGCATGTCGTGGACATAATAGGCATCTGCTAACATAATCTCGCCTAAATCGCCATCGTCAAGGAACTGTTTCATTGTCAAAAACTGGAGGTCAAACCGCATCGATTGCCCCACCAGGAATTTGACCTTGTGTTCGCGCACCAGATCCACCAGTTGCTGGGCATCGGCTAACCTCGTCACCATCGGTTTCGTGCAGATGACATGTTTCCCAGCTTCAATCGCAGCGACGCAGTGTTCGGCATGCAAGTGGTCCGGAGAATAGATCGCGACAACAGAAATATCGTCACGTTGTACCAATTCTCGGTAATCCGTTGTCCAGAAATCCACGCCAATTTGGTTAGCGTAGTTCTCAAGCACATCTGCCCGCTTCGCACAGATACCGCGGAGTTCATATTTCAAGTCCGGCACATCTTTTAGCAGGGTCGCAGTTGACCCCATATTCGTGGGATTCATCCCAATAACGCCCAATCCTATTGCCATTTTGTGTCTCCTCTCTGAATCAGTTGACGTGCTGCCATTCTATCATAATTCACTTTTACTGGCAAATAGGAGATTATTTTTGTATATTCGAGTCAAGTTCTTTCGCCTTTTTGAAATCCGCCTTCGCCTCCCTTTTTTGCCCAAGCAACATCTTCACAACAGCGCGGTTGTAGTAAGCTTCAGCAAAATCAGGTTTAAGACGGATAGCCTTACTGAAATCATCAATCGCTGCAGTGTAGTCATCAAGTTTTGCCTTCGCGACACCGAGTGTGTGATAGGCGTAAGGATTTTCCGTGTCTAACTGGATAGCTGACTTCGTATCCGTATCTGTTATTGCTGATTCGTATAGGCTTCGGGCATCTTCCATATTGCCTTTATCGGCTTCAAGATCCGCCAGGCAAATTTTCGTGTATCCTCGAATAATGTAAGCATAAGTATCATATCGATCATAAAGGATCGCCTCATCAAAGTCTTCAATTGCCGCGTGATAGTATTGCTGTGCTTCCGTGATCCGTCCTCGGTTGGTTTCAAAGATACCCAAGGCAACCTTCACCGCTCCACGCTCCGCGTATGACGGAAACTTTGGGTAGATACCGATGGCTTTATCATAGTCTTCAATTGCTGCACGATAATACTGTTGTGCTGCCTCTGAGTGATCTTTGATAAATTCAGCACGACCAAGAAGCACCTTCACATAGCCGCGCTTGGCATACGCGGAAGTACCCTCTGGGTTAATGCCAAGGGCTTTATCGAGATCTGCAATCCCCGCACGATAGTACTGTTGCGCTACGCCTGGGGCATCTTTGTCAAGTTTAGTGTGCCCAAGGAGGGCTTTCGCGTATCCACGATTTTCATACTGCATGTGTATTCCTGGGGATGTAGGGTTTAATGCAATAAATTTATTAACTGCACCTATCGCACCGGCATAGTCAGCATCATAGAATTTACTGGATGCCTCACCGAGGTAGGTAAAGGCACGTACGGGGTCCCTTTTCTGCCATTGTGCTAAAGGTTCTGCAGATCCGGACTGTTTTAGTAGCCCTTTGAGTACATTTGACTCAATGATATCACCGACAGGGCCGCTACCAGCAACATTAATTCCAATGACTTCTCCCATGGTATTTAGCACAGGCCCACCGCTGTTCCCCGGAAAGATGTCGGGTGTCACTCGAAACCACACACTGCCAAGCCGCCCCGAAAGGACAGTGTTCTCCATGATATTGAATCTATCAGCAGGATAACCTACATAGCCTATACAAAAGACAGTCTCACCGTGTCTAACTGCATCGCTATTGCCGATAGCGAATGGTACGCCGGTGCCAGATATTTGTAGAATAGCGAGATCGTTTTTGGCATCAAATGCTGTGACACCTTGAATTGTACAGTCCCCGTTATCGGTTCTCACGTGTAACGACGCAAGATCAGCATCTGCAACAACATGAACGTTCGTGGCGATCTTGTCATGTGCCACGAAAAAGCCGCTGCTAATCATTGTTGAATCCCCTTTTCCGTAAACCACACGAACCGTAGAGGCTTTGACTTTTTCTGTATCTAAACCTTCGGCTACGCCGAGAGGTTTCCCCGGTCCTTCTGGAGTGCCGCGCGGCACAGCATATACTGGGTGCAATTCAATACCCTGCGGTGTTTGCGCGCATGAAAGAATTACGCCTAAAGTAAGAAAACCAAATAAAAATCCGCTGATATGTTTCACAATTGTTCCTTTCCATAGTTAGGGTTTCAGTCGCAAATTCAGAGGTCGCTGATTGTTTTCTAATGTCATATTAGTTGCAAATTGTCTCAGTTTTCTTGACAAAATGCGAAAAGGACCATTGAGAAGGTTCACTTATCTGAAAACGTTTGCTTTCTTAGCCAATTTTGATGTAATATTGTTAACAGAAAACACATAGTGGAGGAATAATGACACAAACTGAAACGAAAGACACCGCCAGTTTTGAAACGCTGCAGCGACCTGAATTAAGAAAAATATACAAATGGATTTTTGAACTCGGAGCAGTCGCTCTCGTCCTTTATTATATCTACAGCGCAGGCTTCGGCAGTGCCAGCGAGCAGTACCACCTCGGTTTTTACCTCCTTTTAACCTTCGCACTCATCGGCATCCTCTACCGATTTCGGAAAAGCTCCCCAGTATCTCGACCATCCATGCTGGATTTTCTACTCATTGCAGGCAGCATTTTTACCATCGGCTACTGGATTGTGGAGTATCCGAACCTCGCCAACCGTGCCGGTAATTATAACCAACTCGATATTTTTGTCGGGGCGGTTGCAATTATCGTCAGTTTCGAGGCGAGTCGTCGGACAGTCGGTTGGGCACTCCCTATTATCGCTATTATCGGTATCTTATACGCACTCTTTGGCAGAGCTATGCCGGACGCTATCGCACACAAGGGTTTCCCACTCCGTCGGATTATCGAATACTGCTTTTTCAGTCAAGCCGGTGTTTTCGGTATCATGGCAAACGTGATGGCGACCTACGTCATTCTGTTTATTTTTTTCGGGGCGTTTCTGGAGAAATCGGGAGTTGGACAATTCTTTATCAATCTACCAATGGCGATGGCAGGACGCTCCATAGGTGGCGCCGCGAAAGTTTCGGTGATGACATCCGGCTTTTTCGGTTCTGTTGCAGGAAGCGCAATCGCGAACACTGTCGCTACTGGAACATTCACTATACCATTGATGAAACGCACGGGGTTCCGTCCACACATCGCCGGAGCAGTTGAAGCTTCTGCCTCCGTAGGTGGGCAATTCTTGCCACCTGTCATGGGTGCCGGGGCGTTCCTAATGGCGGAACGGACGGGCTTGCCGTACAGCCAAATCGCACTTTTATCGATTGTACCAGCGATCCTTTATTTCTTATCTGTTGGGGTGATGGTGCATTTTGAGGCAAAAAAACAGGGACTTGAACGGATACCAGCGGCAGATATCCCAAAATTTCTCCCGCTTCTCAAAAGCGGTTGGTACTATCTACTACCGTTGTTGACCCTCATTGGAATCTTGATCGCTGGCTACACCGCCTATAAGGCAGCGTTTTTCTCAATTCTTGTTACAATCGGAGTGAGTTATTTCCGTCCAGAGACACGGCTAACGCCGAAGCGTATCTGGGAAGCGATGGTAAGTGGTGCTAAGAATTCGCTTGCTATCGGTGGGGCTGTCGGCACTATTGGGATCATCGTTGCTGTTATAGACCTGACAGGTTTAGGGCGGATCTTTCCGGAATTAGTGCTGACGGTCGCGGGGAGTAATCGAGCGATCGCAATACTACTTCTCGCCGCTGCTTCTTTAATACTCGGAATGGGGATTCCTGTCACCGCCGCCTACCTGATTACTTCTGAACTCGCTGTGCCGATTCTGACAACTCCCGAAATGGGGATCCCGATCATCGCTGCACATCTGATTATCTTCTGGCTCAGCCAAGACTCCAATATCACACCACCCGTTGCATTGGGGGCTTATGCGGGTGCTGCGATCGCACGTGCCGATCCGTGGAAGACGGGCTGGGCTTGTTTCAAGTTCGCGAAACTCCTCTATATTATGCCGTTGTTGTTTGCCTACACGCACATCCTATTTACGGAAGGCACGCCGGAGCAATACGTCCTATCTGTCGTATCGGCTGTCGTCGGCACCATCATTTTCTCGATTGTGACGATGGGCTACTTTGTCCGAAAGACACACTGGTATGAGTGGATACTGCTCGCGCTTGCAGCGTTCCTTGCCTACATCTACAATATCTGGACGTTCATCGTTGCAATAGTTTTGGTCATCATCGTCTACGTCATCCAGAAACGGTCAGAAGCGTAGCAGGGCATCTTTCACTGGGTATTGACAATCTCTTGGAGGCGTTGGAGGAGTGCCGCAGCGGCTCGACGAGATTCTCGTAGGTTGAATTGACTCACCGCCTCTTTGGCGCGGAAGGTGTTTCCGCGGTAGTAGCGCAAGAAAATAGTGCCACCCCACAATACAGCGTCCGTATAGTGTTCAGCTAATACCGCATCAATGGTAAGGAAACCGAGAGCACCATTCAGCAGGAATGCATTTAAGCCGTCCCGCCAATCGCCCGCGTAGATGTGTCCTGCACCGGGAAAGATAGTTGACAATACTTTCGCGACTTTGATAGATTTCTGAGGTATATTAAGAGCATCCTCAAAGAGCGCATCAAGCCTTTCATCAGGGGTATAGTCCTGTAGAACGCTACGCGCCTCTTCCCATCGAAATTGATAAATATAGGCAATCCCTTGCAAGAAAAGTGCGCGTCGGAAGAGTGGAACGGAAGGTTTTCGCAGCACCACTTTAATCAATTCTAACTGAGCGAGATCATAGTTCTTAGTGGCAATTAGCGTCACAGCAAGTGCTAATTGGTACGCCGACTTCGTCTCGCTATTAATGGCGAGATACGTTGCGGTCCGTAGAGCAGTAACTGCTTCAGCCCATAAACCTTGTGCTTTGTAGGCAAGCCCGATGTTGTAATATACCGCACCGATACGGGAATCATCTGGATGAAAAAAAAGGAAGCGTTTGTACTCGGTGATCGCAGCATCATAGTTGCCTTGTGCTGCGAGATGTCTCCCAAGCGATAACGGAAGGGTTTCTGCAACTGCCGCGAAACCCCCGAAAAGCAAAGAGACACTGATTAACAAGAATAGGACAGTGTTGTTTAAAACCTTAGTCATTCGGAACAGACCTCCAAAAATATGAGGTTCACAAGCCGTACCAGCAGAAATGGAGTTTTTCAAAGAGGGTTTTCGGTAAATTCCAGAACAAACAGGGCATAAATCGGAGCAATGACTAAGACAACTTTCTCCGGATCATAAGGATGCTCATGAGAACTACCACTAACGCGAGAACTATCACCAGAGTGAATATAAAGTCTATACGGGCATCGTACTGATCCTCAAGTCGTTTGAGATTCGCTTTGATGTTGCTAATCTTGACATCTTGCTCTTGGTCCCGCTTGGCTTGCGCGATTTGCTTCTCCATTTCTTTGGTGTGCGGATGCTGGTGACTTTCCGCACTCGTATGAGCATAAAGGTTCAGCGGTAGCGATCCCATGAAAAGGATTAACAGAAAAACCGTAAAGAATCGGGTCATTGAGAATTTCTCCATATTTTTGCTTTTTCATCAAGAACTAAGGGGTTGGGATTGTTAAGGAAGTCCCTTCATCCGACATCTGCTTACCTGCGGGGTCGCCAACACCACCACGTTGCGATTGCACCGAATGCGAATCCAAGGAAAAAGATGACGAACAGAGCCGGAAGTTACGAGGACGGTTCGGTGCTCTGCTGTGTGGTCTGCCGTGCCTGCTGCCGTGCCGCTTTTTCAGTTTTCCTGCGCTGTTTTGCCTCTACTTTTTCTCTTTGTCTGTGTTGCTCGTCGGCTTTTGCGCCTGTCGGCTGTGTGGGTTTTCCGCGGGTCGGTATTTTTCAATGTCCGCCGCAATAGGTTCATCTGTCTCGGTGGTGTCTGCGTTATATTATCTCCCGCTACTGCTTTCCGGACGTAAACATCATCGCGGATCATAACGTTTACCTCGTTGAGGTGTAATTTTGTCCATAGTATACACCGTCGCAATTGATTTGTCAATCTCATAGTTGTCAGTATTCAGCGATTACATTCGCGAACCTTTCCCAGACTGATATGTCTAAATTGTATAACAAACCTAAATAGCACATGTCGCTTTTGAATGAATGTGCTGCCTCCACAAAGAAAGAGAACTTTGATCATGAAAACAGACACAACTAAACAATCAGGAACCTTCGTTAACACACGCATGAAATCACTCTTCATCGCACAGGATGAGAAACCCGCCACTCTAAGAGAAATCAGCTTCGCACGTCTTACACCCTTTCAACGCGGGTTGATCGTTACTGATGGAACCGTCACGCGATTCATTGAAGCGTATACATTTGCGCCGGTAGAGGTCGTGCTGCTCCAGCAAGAAAAACTGACCTTATTCAGTGATCATGACTGGCTGCGATTGCCTGCTGGGGAAGAAGTTATCTCACGACAGATAACACTCCAATCGCCCCAAGAGAAAACAGCATTGCCGATAATTTATACCTACGCAGACTCGCTAATTGTATCGAAACGTCTGCCAAAATCCATTTTGGATGGCTTGGCATCCAACACCCAAGGGTTAGGGGGACTTTTGCAACGCAGCGGTTTAGAAACTCGGCGTGAGCTGCTCTGGTGTGGTATTGAGACTTTAATCGATTTACCACCTGCTATCGCACACCTTGAAGGTGAATCCTTTATCAGTCGTGCCTATTTGGTACTCGCAAATCAAGAACCACTGATGTTGATTAATGAAAAATTCCCATTTGAATAGTTATGAAGCGGCAGCTATCAGTTAAAGAAGACTCTCGTTAAACACACTTGCTTTTTATTCATAACTAATAACGGAAAAAAAGGAGAATATCTGTAGTGAAATTTCGAGTTCGGAAGATTTTAATTACATTCATCATCATGTCAACAGCGTGTATCGTAGCACTTACAATCAATATCCTCAATGCCCAGATCGTTGAAACAGAGCAAACAAAAGGTATCGCTGAGATCTCTACGAAACCGTCAATTGTCGCTTTAGCAACTGTTATGAAGAATTTTCGGGCATCGTTGAGCAGTGAACTCCTTGCCGACGCTTCTTTCCCGCTCGGACATAAAGAATCCTATTCTTGGACCAATTTACCGCCAGGTAGGGATGAAGATCGAGGCGGTATCCGTTTTGGTGAGTTGTCCATAAATCAATTGACCCGCTTCTATGAAGTTTTAAGCGTATTTTTGAGCGACAACGGTTATACCAAAGTTTCTCTCATTACAAAAGACACTGAAAAACATCTCAGCGACATCAGCCCCAGCTTCTGGGCATCAAACCCTTACCATATCGCGCTATTTGGAAACCCAGAGACAGATGGTTCGTGGGGATTCCAATTGGACGGTCATCACTTGGCTCTCAATTTCTTGGTACACGGTGATGCCGTTTCCATCGTCCCTGCTCTTATCGGAACTGCACCCGCAACTATCGACGGCACTGTCGTGCTTGGAGATGAAAGAGGCAAAGCCTTCGCTTTACTCAATAGTCTTGATGAGAACCAGAAAAAGAAAGCAATTCAGAAAGACCGTCGCGGACTCAAAGTCGGGGCAGGCAGGTCAACCGATCCATTCCTGAATCACGATTATTCCGAATTTGTAGGCATTGGCTTGAAGGCATCAGAGATGAACGATACCGAAAAAGAGAACCTTCGCAATCTGATTAAGACGTATGTCTATAACCTTGAGACTGAGTTCGCCGATGTATGGATGGCTGACATTGATGCTGGCATTGACAACACTTATTTCGTCTGGATCGGTGGTACGACCACGAGTGATCCGGTTTACTATCGTGTTTTCAATCCTGCCATTTGGATCGAATTTAACAATGAGAGTGGTTTAGACCATATCCATACGATTACCCGCGCACCTAATGGAAACGACTACGGTATTTTCGCCTTGAACCCTGTACCCAAGACGCTTCGAGAACATCACACTTCTGCCGATCATCATGATGTGGTTGATGGATTGTTTGATTAGCATAACCCAAGCTACTACTAAGAGATGTTAGTGTTTTGCTTAAGAAACACCGTTTTGCTTGGGTGTTTCTTCTAAGCAAAACGGTATTGCTGCGGATTGCCAAAGCGTCTTTCAAGTCCTTTCTTCACCCCGTAGGGGTGGTATGTCTATAGAAATCGCGTATTTAAGCGACCGCACTCCGTATGAAGATTAAGAATTTAATCGGGTAATTCTAAGACGTATGATTAACAAGTAGATCGGTTCGTAGTAGTGCGATTCATCGCACGTCGCGGAGCCACAATTACCCAATTTATTTGTTAAACCTCATTAGGAGTGCTATGTCTATAAACAGGGAACAACTTAGGTTAGCATAAAAAAATGGAGACCCAATAATGTTAGATAAAATTTTAGCAGAAGTTGAGGAGCAGTGTCGAGCAGAACGGGTGCCCATGCTGGGACCCGACAAGGCGAAACTACTCGCCAGTTGCGTTGAAAAAGCGAAACCCTCACTAATTGTAGAATGTGGGACTGCAATCGGCTATTCAGGATTGTGGATATTACGCGTGCTGAAAAATTTAGACGCGGGACGTTTGATAACGGTAGAAATTGAGCCTGCAAACGCACAGCGCGCACGCACACATTTTGAAGAGGCTGGTGTGTCCGACCTTGTGGATTCACGGATCGGGGACGCTGCAGAAGTACTCAAAACCATCCAAGACCCTGTCGATTTTCTGTTTCTTGACAACAACAAAGATGGCTATTTCGCCTGTTTCCAAGCCATCGAATCGCGGTTAACCAATCCAGCGACAATTGTTGCTGACAACGTCGGCAGACCAGACCAGATGGCTGATTACTTGGAGCATGTTCGTTCAAACTTTGAATCTGAGACACACTGGTTTGAGAGTCGGCGACGACCCGGAAGACGGGACGGGATGGAA
>CAZQIP010000104.1:0-2237 GCA_964593655.1 uncultured bacterium
GAACTCATCGACGAGTTGATTCTTCAACGCAACAGAGCACGCCAAACACAGATTACAACAGAAATTTCCGAGATTGTAAGTGGTGCAGCCGCATTGGAGGGTAAGAGGTAGCAGACAGATACCGTTCTGCCGTGCAAGGTAGTAGGCACGCGCCGTTGTGCCCTAACCGTGTGGAGGTCTCAGATGCCGATCAATGTCAACAAACAGATTGAAGAGGCGATGGAACGTGGCGAATTCAAGAATTTGCCCGGCAAAGGTAAACCGCTTAAATTAGACACAAATCCCTACCTCACTCCCCAGGCACGGATGACGAATCGGCTTCTGAAAGAGAATGGTTTTACACCTCGGTGGATTGAGTTAGAGAAAGAGATTAAAAAAGAAAAAGCGCAACTTGAAAGGCTCCTTAAAAACTTGAAAGGTCGCCGAAAGCGGTTGGAGGCTATCGCCCAGCAGTATCCACACCGACGTGAAGCCATCAGTCGAAGTTTTGAACATGAACGTGCCCGCAGTATTGAACAATACAGTGAGAAACTCGAAAATCTGAATCGGAAAATCCGACGCGTGAATCTGCTGATGCCAACCCGCAATCGGCAATACGCGTTAATCAATCGGGCGGAGGCACTTAACGACTTTCAGAAGGCGTGTCCAAATCTCTAATTGCTCCGAATTTGTATACGATTGGAAATGCTCTTGCAAAACAAAAGATGTTTGGACATACTACAGTTGTTGGATTTGAAAAGCAGTCAACCACTCTGAATTAAGAATTAAAAAAAGGAATATTTCATGAACCAAGGAAAAATTTTAGAAGTTGTTGGTGCGCGTGTAGACATAGATTTTTCGGAAGGCACATTGCCGGACATCCTGAACGCCGTTAAAGTTGAACGTTACGATGGAAGCGAACTCGTACTTGAGGTTCAACAACATTTAGGCGAAAGTCGGGTGCGTGCAGTCGCAATGGACACAACCGACGGTTTAGTCCGCGGCACGCTCGCAACTGATACGGGTGGCCCGATTACCGTGCCCGTCGGCGATGCTGTACTCGGCAGGGTTTTCGATGTGACAGGTCAACCTATTGATGAAAGGGGCGATGCCGGTGAATCTGAACGATACTCCATTCATCGACCACCACCGCCGCAGGCAGAACTTACCACAGCCACCGAAATGTTGGAAACAGGCATCAAAGTCATCGACCTGATTCAACCGGTCGTTCGCGGTGGAAAAGTCGGATTCTTTGGCGGTGCGGGTGTTGGCAAGACTGTTTTGGTTGCCGAACTGATCTATAAC
The DNA here is from genome assembly GCA_964593655.1 of uncultured bacterium. Taxonomy (GTDB): domain Bacteria; phylum Poribacteria; class WGA-4E; order WGA-4E; family WGA-3G; genus WGA-3G. The sequence continues at coordinate 1,285 of CAZQIP010000104.1, forward strand.
ATCGCAACGCAACATGGTGGTTATTCTGTCTTCTGTGGGGTCGGTGAACGGACGCGTGAGGGGAATCAGTTCTGGCTTGAACTTGACGAGTACGGCGTAATTGACAAAACAGCGATGGTCTTTGGACAGATGAATGAACCGCCAGGCGCACGCCTCCGTGTCGGACTTGCCGGATTATCTATGGCAGAATACTTCCGTGATCAGCAGGGTCAAGACGTTCTCATCTTTATTGACAACGTCTTCCGCTTCACACTTGCGGGCGGTGAAGTATCAGCACTCCTCGGACGGATGCCCTCGGCTGTCGGATATCAACCGACACTCGCAACTGAAATGGGTGAACTGCAGGAACGAATTACCTCTACACAACACGGCTCAATTACCTCTTTCCAAGCTGTCTATGTGCCAGCCGACGATTACACCGATCCGGCTGTCGTCTCCGTTTTCGCACACCTTGATGCCGTGACGCGATTGGAACGGAGTATTTCCCAGAAGGCGAGGTTCCCTGCCGTTGATCCGCTGACATCAAGTTCGCGTATCCTATCAGCAGATATTATCGGTGATGAACATTACCAGACGGCCTTTAACGTTAAGCAGGTACTACAGGAATACGGGGACCTTCAGGACATTATTGCCATCCTCGGTGTAGACGAATTATCCGATGAACAGAAGTTGGTTGTCAATAGGGCACGGAAAATAGAGATGTTTTTGACACAACCGATGTTTGTCGCACAACGTTTTACGGGAACACCGGGCAAATATGTCAAAATTGAGGATACTGTTCAAGGCTGCCAAGCGATTCTCAACGGGGATTGCGACGAACTCCCTGAGCAGGCACTCCGCTACATCGGCACGATTGACGAAGCATTTGAACAAGCAAAAGATGCAGACATAGAAGAAGCAGCGGATTAATGGTTGTCAGTTATCGGTTATCAGTTGTCAGTTAAGAGAGAACC
>CAZQIP010000105.1:0-10074 GCA_964593655.1 uncultured bacterium
CACATCGGGCATTTTATCACACAGGTGTATAACTATAAACGTCCACATTCGGCGTTAGGGTATTTGACGCCTATGGAATTTCAACGAAAAACCTTATCTTAACTTTGCGAAATTGTGGCCTAAATAAGCGTATGCACTTCAAATCATGGTTTCGACTGCAATTCATAAATGGCTTCGTCATGGTTGATAGAACCGTCGGTTCGCTCAGATTCAGCCATTCCAATCATTTCATCCAGAATAGCATATCCTGTCTTCACTTGATTCCTTTCAAGAATTTCACGGATTCGTCCACTACTTACAAGAACAATAAAATAATCAAGCGTGTCTGAGGCACTGTTTAGGATATTGGCAAAAACATGCCGTAGACTCCGGTTTTCAACATCAAAATACGCTGCTATTTTTAAATAGGTTCGTCCTTTCCGATGTGCGCTCCCACTTGAGCGAAGGTCCTGAAGTTTTCGTAGAAAATCAATGTGCGTGTCGGCTCCTTCAAAGTTGTTTAAATGCAAGGCAGCGTCAAGAAGCGCGATGCCTCTTTTACCTTTAAACGCTTCCTGATTCTCAAAAGGGATCAATTTTTTCAGTGACTTCTCATTCAAAGAATCAATTAGTATCTTGGTAAGGCTTAACGCCATGGCATCAAAATCCTGTTGCTCATCAGTAGCAGGAATTCTCAAGGATTTTAAGTGATGAACATCGGCAGTATGCAGTGGCAGCAACCACTGCCAACCGAGTTGCTTCTGACTTGCCTTTTGTAAATCATCATAACGTTGTTTAAATATGTGTTCCGGCCTGTCTGAATTTGTGAGTTGTGCTTCAAGTTGACGTGCGAAATACGTTTTACTCACACCACCTGTTGGTGGCACATTGTACTGATGCCAATGTGTCTGTTCACTGTACGGCAAATCGCGTCCGAGATCACCTAACCACACACAAACTATGTCATCATGATGATTATCAATATACATGCACCATAAACCACCGCAGCGAAGGAGAGAATCTTCTACAGTATATTTGCTCGGCTCTTGGTAATATTTTTCAAGGACTTTCTTATCGAAATGGACGGGGGTTAGGTAACTCGGAGCCTCTTTATCCACCCCGCGAATATTCCCCGGGTCCGCTGGCGTTTTGAGTTCATCCGGATTGGAGGTGTAAGTGATTTCCTCTCCATTTTCATTAACATCAATAATAAATGAGGCATATTTCTGTTCTGATATTTCGGCAAAGGGCCAGAAACCGCTCTTAGCCTTTGGTAGTGGTTCAACGAGCCGTTTTCCTACCAAACGACTAAATGCTCTACAGTTATTGATGCCATCAAGGTCGCCATGACGTTGTGTCCAACACATCAATGCATCTCGCTTATCTTCGTCACCGGCTGTGAATCCAAGTTCTTCTAATGGCTGTCTTGAAGTTTCACTAAAAATGAATTGAATGGCGAGATGCATCTCCTTAATTGCCAAAAATTGACGAATTTCTTTGAGTCGGATCCGGACACGGTTCGGTTCAATAACTGCAACAATTTCCTCATTTCCATCTTCATCAATTTTGATGTATTGATCCGTTTTTCTTTCGTGATAAAGATTGTGGAAAAGGCGGAATTCTTCGGATATTTCCCTATAGTCATCGCGCAATCTATGAAAACTTCTACCAATGATTAGGGGCTCAACCCCGTTTTCAACGCCATAGCGGAGGTATTCGTGTACCTCTCTGCCCCCTTTGTTGGAGATCATACCGCTGGGCATGTCCTGTGAAAATTCCATATCCCATGTTGAAACGGAAAGCGATTCTTTAATGTGAGCAGATGGAATCAATACACAATAGATATAGTGTTTACGATATTCCTCCGTATATGCTTGATATACAGTGAGCATTTCATGCCATTTCATGTCGCGTTGCATGTACCGCAGGTTTTGTACTTGTGAAAGTCGCCTTTTGTCTGTATCAACATTCATGATGTTCTCCTTTCTGTCACCGTATAGAGTATGTAACTTGAAGTATATCACATTTTCTGCTTGCATTGCAAACCGATTTCGTCTAAACTCTTATGGCAATTCCATTTTTGTTATGAGAGGAGAACAGTATGACGATTCGAGTGGGTATTGTGGGGACGGGTGGTATTTCACGGGCACATCATAGATCCTACACGGCAGTTGGTGGTTTTGAGATCGTTGCGGTGTGCGACATCATTAAGAGCAAGGCGAACGCAGCTGCCGATCAATGGGGTGTTCCGCGAAAGCACGTCTTCACCAGCTACAACAAGATGCTGGAGATGGACGAAATTGATACGGTCAGTGTTTGCACTTACAACCAAGGTCACCGACGACCTACAGTTGCGGCGTTGAACGCTGGCAAACACGTCTTTTGTGAGAAACCGATGGCGGCGACGCTTCCGGATGCAACTGCAATGGTGCGCGCAGCGAAAGCGTCTGGTAAAATTCTGCAGATCGGTCTCCACAGTACATTTAATCCGAGACTCCAATTCGCGAAGAAGGTGATTGATACAGGACTGCTCGGCGACATCTATTACTCCGAATCCAGCGGCGGCAGACGCCGCGGGAACCCTGGGCGTACGTTCATCTACAAAAGGACAGCGGGTGCCGGGGCGATTGTAGACATCGGTGTCTATAATATGCACAATTCGCTGTATGCGATGGGGTATCCGAAACCGGTGCGGGTCTCTGCGATTACTGAGGATTATATCTCACAGCAAGATCCAAGATTTAAGGGGATTATGGACGTTGAAGAGTTCGGTGTCGCATGGGTGCGATTTGAAGATGGTAGTGTGATGGTCTTCAAAATCTCTTGGGCGATTCACCAAGATTCGCTCGGTCCGAGTTTCTGTCTCGGTAAAGAAGCCGGTATCTCTCTGGGTGGTCCCACCGTGTATGCTGATGCTTATACAGATGAGCTCAAAAAACTGGTCAAATCCGAAGGACTCACAGCGGAAGCGAACCCACCGGAGGGTATGACGACGATCCAGTTCTCCGGGTTTCCTGAGGTCAATGTGTGGGAAGCACAGATGACAGCGTTCCGTGAAGCCGTTAAGGCGGATGCGCCGTCGCCGATACCGTCAGAGGGTGTCCTCCTCACGAATGTAATTATGGACGGTATTTTCCGTTCGCACGAAGCGGGGAAAGAAGTTGCGGTGCGGGTGCCGGAGGTTGAATAGCCGTCAGTTTCCATCAGCAATCAGTTGTCAGCAAAGCGGACATATTTTAGGATCCACATATTTTTATTCTTCACCATAAGTTTATTATGAGGAGATAAGCGCATGACTGTCAAGGTTGGTATTATTGGTACAGGTGGTATTTCACGGGCGCACCGGAGCACTTATGAGAAAGTCGGCGGTTTCGAGATCGTTGCGGTGTGCGACATTATCAAAAGTAAGGCGAACCAAGCCGCTGATGAGTGGGGTGTCCCAAGAAAACACGCTTTTTCAAGTTACAACAAAATGCTTGAAATGGACGCGCTTGATGGTGTGAGTGTCTGCACTTACAATCAGGGGCATCGGCGACCGACGGTTGCGGCACTGAACGCCGGTAAGCATGTCCTCTGTGAAAAGCCGATGGCGGCGACGCTTTCGGATGCGACCGCGATGACGCGCGCAGCGAAGGCATCCGGCAAAATCTTGCAAATCGGTCTGAATCCGACGTTTAGTCCGAGGCTCCAATTCATAAGAAAGGCGTATGATGCCGGGTTATTCGGCGACATCTACTACTCCGAATCCGCAGGGTGTAGGCGCCGCGGGAACCCTGGACATACATTCATCTATAAGAAGACAGCAGGGGCGGGAGCAACCGTTGATATCGGTGTCTATAACATGCACGCTTCACTGTATGCGATGGGGTATCCGAAACCGGTGCGGGTCTCTGCGATCACTGAGGATTACATCTCGCAGCAGGATCCGAGATTTAAAGGCATTATGGATGTTGAAGAGTTCGGTGCGGCGTGGGTGCGCTTTGAGAATGGTGGTGTAATGGTGTTCAAAATCTCTTGGGCAGTGCATCAGGACTCTCTCGGTGGCAACTTTCATCTTGGGACAAAAGCGGGTTTCTCGTTGAATGGACCGGTTATTTACGCCGATGCGTATGCCGGTGATCTCAAGAAGTTTGTCGAATCGGAAGGGTTAACAGCGGAACCGAATCCACCGGAAGGGATGACGACGATCCAGTTCTCTGGATTCCCAGCGGAAGATAACTGGGCGGCACAGATGATCGCGTTCCGAGAGGCGATCAAAGCAGATGCGCCGTCGCCGATACCACCAGAAGGTGTCTTAATTACAAACGTGATTATGGACGGTATTTTCCGATCGCATGCAGCGGGTAAAGAGGTCGCGGTGCGGGTGCCGGAGATTTAATAGCCCTCAGTTATCAGCAGTCAGCAATCAGCAATCAGTAGTTGGCTGATAGGCGCATGACGTATATCCACGCTTTTTTTCCACGGACATCGACCGTTAACCGTTGTCGGACATCGAGAAAACGTAGGTGCTGCAGTTCGTCATCAAGAAGTGTGCGTTGCGAAGTGAGGAGTACCATCCGCCCTTTTGGTTTCAGGACGCGTGCGTACTCCTTGAGGGAATGCCGGTATAAATTCGTCAGCTGCGATAGATTCCCAACAGTCTCGCCGAATGGAAGATTACAGACGATTTTATCGACCGTGTTGGGTTGTAGTGGCAGACTGCGTGCGTCCCAGTGGAAAAATTGGCGCGGTTGGTGTTGCCTGCCGAAATTTTCCACAGTTGCGTCTAATGCGTCTGTGGAGACATCACCCCCGATAAGGTAATGGTAACGATTCGTGAGTGCACGTTCTAACAGGATAGTGCCAGCACCGCACATCGCATCCAAAAAGACATCGTTCGGGTGTGGTCGCGAGAGGCGGACCATGCTATACGCCAACGTCGGTTTGAGGGATGCCGGGATATGTGCATGTTTGTAGGGACGTTGCGCCATATCGTTTCCTGAGAGTTTGACACTGATATAGCCGTCGTCGCCATGGATTTCCGCCCAGACATCCAGTGCAGAGTTCGCCGATGCCAGGTACCAGCCGCGTTTCAACAGTGCCTGTTCTACGACGCGCTGGAGGTCAATGCGTCGGAAGTTGCGTTTTCCTGAGAGTCGGCTCGTTACTCGGAATGGCATCCGCTTGTGGACACGGAGCCCTACCTGTCGACAACATTCAAGCATCTCTTTGAAATTGAAACGCGCGACTGAAGCGGTCAACGCTGCTAAGGAGCTCCGTGAACGGGTCATCTTTGGCAGCTGCTTCAAGATGAGAAAGAGATGCTCGGCTGTGCGTAGCGATAGCAGGTCCCTTGGGTTACCGGTGTATTGGAAGATAAACCGTTGTGGTTTGCGCTCCAGGATTTTCAGATGTCCTGTCTCGCCAAAGCGTTCTGATAATTCTTCGCGCGCGAGGTTTTCTAATCCCGCGCTTACAGTGATAGAATAAAGCATAGTTTTTTAGTAGTTTTCAGTTTTCAGTTGTCAGTTATCAGTAGGTACGCTTTCCAAGAACGGGTGTGGGCTCCGGTTTCAAACCGCACCTATCAGGTGTAGGATTATGAATCGTTCCTTTCGGGCCAGTTTAGGTGGCGGTGTAGGAAACTGAAGGTGCCAGTGGAATTAATCTGATGCCCACCGTCAAAGAATTCTATCTCTGTTCTATCGGCAATGCCCAATCGGACGTAGAGCCTTCGGACGACTGCGAACTCGTGCGCGACCCACTCATCCGGGGCAACGCCATCGTCGTGTCCACGCTCCACCATAAACGGACGCGGTGCAATCAGACCTGCCATCTCGGCGTAGTTGAATGTGTTCCCTAAATCGAACTCCGGCATCTCATATTCGCCTGTGAACATATAACTGTATCGGGAATCGAAGGTCGCGTTTTTGACGATCCATTCGTTGAAATCAGCGGAACAGATTGAGCAGGCGTATCGATCCAGCAGTGCGGGGACACGCATCGCTGTCTTACCACCATAAGATAATCCATAAAATCCGAGCCGATCTGCGTCAACGAAAGGCAGTTCCGCCAACCAGTCGAGTGTCCGTTCATGTTGACGGACGATCAACGAAAAGAGCGACCATTTTATCGGGTTTGCCTTGCGCTGGATGACGCGGAATGCATCTTGACCGATGTAGGGATTCTGCGGCGCGTAGGTAATAAACCCTCTGTCCGCGAGCTGCGCAGCGTAGGAGTGATAGACAGATTCAATCTTCGGATCAGCAGTATCCTGAGGCCTCCCCTCTAAGCCGTGCTGACAGACGACAACGGGTCGCTGTTCACCCGGCTGTAGGTCGTTTGGTAGGAGTAAGATGCCGTAAGCGAAAACGTCCTTCCAGACATCAAGGACGGCTTCATAGCCTTTCCAACGCGGTTCGTCATAGATGAGCCGCGTCCTTGGGTTTGCAGGCCCATCAGGGGGTGGACACCTCCCGATCACATCATCCCAAAAATAGGTTTTGGCATCTTTACATGTTTCCTCCCATCGTGCGAGCGAAGTCGTATCGGTTTTGTCCCAGAAGAACTGTTGCCGACGTGATGCTGCTTCGCGTAAAAAGCGTTGTGTCAGATTTACCAGTTGCATAAACTGCCGTTTTTGCCGAGCTTCGTCATCAAAATCGTCAATTGTTATTGAAGCGGTAGCGTGGTATCCGTCAATATGTCCGTTTTCAACATTGAGTCCGGCAAGCAGTGCGGTTAACGTCTCTTGGGAACCCGGTAATCCATCCTCAGTAGAAACGAAGTGCAAGGCATTATCACTGCCAAGTTGCTGATAAAAATTGCGTGTGCGATCAAACTCTGCCTTGGCAGAATCGACTGGTGGTGAGACGAGTTGTCCTGGCGCAGCACCGCCGCGTCCATCGCGAACTGGCGGGGGGCCAGCGACTTCAGGTCCACGACTCGCTTCAATAATCAATGGACGCGGTGCGATGAGACTCGCGATTTCGGCATCACCAAATTCGTGTAGCAGCCCCCACACATTCCGATAAATCGGTTCTCGCCATACTTCCTGTCGCGATTGGAAATATCCGCTGACAACTGCCGCCTGAATCCGTGTATCAACCGCTGCGCTATGGAGGGCAATGAGTCCACCTTCACCGTAGCCGATAACACCGATCGGTACGTCGGAGAGAGACATCCAGTCAACTAACGATAGGACTTTTTGGACTTCATACCCGATGATATGCCTACCGAGTTGATACGCCATCCGATAGATGAACTCGCGATGCGGTTGATTCGTCTTTGCACCAATGGTTGGGTTGACGGAATAGGTATCGTCGCGGTTGATAAGAAGCGGGATGACAACACGACATCCTGCCTTCGCTAAACGTCTTGCAAACTGTGCGTTAGGTGGCAGCTCATCCGTTATTCCGGCTATCATCTCCGGTGTCCAATCGGCATCGGGGAGCGCGACGACCTGTGCGATCGTCGGGAGGTTGCCCCTCGGTTCCAAGAGCAGTCCTTCGCCTTCTACCTCGTCAAACACCTGCCAACGGACGCGGGATACGGTGTGATGATCATCTGCTGCGATCTGCGTGGCATCTTTTGTCGTAGCGACGTAGTTCAGCACCTCAATAGGGAGCCGTTCATCAAGGCACCCGATCTGCTTTCTCAGCCTTTCTCGATTCGGTTCCACGGATTCAGCGTAGGCTTCATGAGAACTATAGTCGCGATGCCACAACGTTTCCCGTTTTTCAAGGGAATCCGCCACCGCGTCGCTCACATAACCGTCAAGCACCTCAACCATCTGTGCGGCGAGGTCTCCTTCTGTTGTCAGCGGGTTTGTTCCGTGTAATGCTTGTGCCGTGTTGTTTGACATGCGAACTCCTTTGAGGAATAGTTGTCAGTTACCAGTTGTCAGTTGTCAGTAAGAATGGTTACCGGCATCTCGTTGTTAAGAATTTCCATTTCTTGATAAAGGTAAAATGCTTATATAGCAGCCTGCAAACGAAATGAAGGTTAACAATTTAATCCGATAATTTCCTTGCGAAGTCCGGTGCGGTTCCAAACCGCACCTGCCGGCTTGGGGAAAAGCAGTACGAAGGTGCCATGAATAATAAACTACTTTTAGATAACGCCGTCTTGTTTTAACTTTGCCACTTCGTCTGGAGACATTTTCAATACATCAGTGAGGACTTCGGTTGTGTGTGCACCGAGGCTCGGTGCGGGCACGTCTACTTTCCCCGGTGTTTCCGACAGCTTGATCGGTACCCCCGGTACTTCAACTGTGCCTGTGATCTGGTGCGCGACACGGGTAATCATCTCTCGTGCTTCTACCTGTGGATGGCTCACCACTTTGTCCATAGCGTTGATAGGACCGCACGGCACACCTATTTTTCCGAGTGCATCGATCCAGTCATCGGTTGTCCGTTTGGACATAATACCTGAAAGGATAGGAAACAGTTCCGCGTGATTTTCCGTCCGATTGGCATTTGTTCGGAAGCGTTCATCCGAGATGAGATCCTGCCGATTGACATGCTCACAGAACTTTGCCCAGAGAGTATCGTTTCCGAGTGCGATGATAACGTGTCCATCCGCGGAGGCGAACGCTTCAAACGGCGTAATCGCAGGATGTCTCGCACCGAGGGGTTTCGGTGCTTCGCCTGTAGCGAAATAACGGACGACAGCGTTTTCCAGAACAGCGACAAGGCTATCTAACATCGCGACATCCACAAACTGTCCCTTTCCTGTTTGGTTGCGGTGGTGTAGTGCAGAAAGAATACCAATTGTCGTAAAGAGTGCTGCAGTGATGTCGCTGATAGAGGTACCGACACGTACTGGCGGTCCCTCCGGTTCACCGGTGATGCTAATGATGCCGCCCATGCCTTGGATAATCATGTCGTAAGCACCTTGTTGGGCATAAGGACCGGTCTGACCAAAACCAGAACACGCTGCGTAAATCAGCGATGGGTGTTCGGCTTTCAAGGTATCGTAATCCAGTCCTAATTTTTTCATCGTTCCGGGTCGGAAATTCTCCACGACAATATCGGTATGTGCTAACAACTGCTTGAATATTGCTTGTCCACGTTCGGTTTTAAGGTTGAGCGTGACGCTCCGTTTCCCGCGATTCACGCTCATGAAGTAGAGGCTAAACCCGTTTTTGAAGGGACCGAAATTGCGTGATTCGTCCCCTGTGCCGGGTTGTTCAATTTTGATTACCTCTGCGCCGAGGTCGCCGAGTAACATTGTTGCGTAGGGACCGGCGAGGACCCGCGTCAAATCTAAGACCTTTATGCCGTCCAGTGGACCTGGCATTTGTCGATTCTCCTGATGTTTAGATGTACCTGTATCGTACGATTTCTGTAGATGAACCGGCGCGGTTACAAACCGCGCCTACCTGGGTTTGGACTGCGTTTATAATTATTTTCTTAATTGACACTTACAGTTCTTCACCAACAATGAGACGATACGCTTCACGGTATTTCTCGCTGGTCTTGGAGATAACATCCTCCGGCAACTCAGGGGCAGGCGGTTCTTTGTTCCATCCGATTTCAGAAAGGTAGTCTCTGACGAACTGCTTATCAAAACTCTGCTGCGGTTTGCCGGGTTCATAGAGCTCCGCGGGCCAGAAACGGGAGGAGTCTGGCGTGAAGACTTCATCAATGACAATCAATTTACCATCGCGTTGCCCGAATTCAAATTTGGTATCACAGAGGATAATCCCGGCGTTTTCGGCGTGTTGGCTTGCAGCTTCAAAGAGTGCGAAACTGGCTTCAATCAATTGATCCGTTAGTTCGCTGCCGACTTCGTTACGCATCTCATCAATGGAAATCGGTTCGTCATGCTCACCTTGTTCTGCTTTCGTTGTCGGTGTGAACAGGAGTTCAGGTAGCCGATCAGATTCGCGCAGTCCATCCGGCAGTTTCTGTCCACAGATTTCTCCGGTTTTCTGATACGAGGACCAACCAGAACCGGCGAGATAGCCGCGGACAACGCATTCAACATCAACGCGATCCGCTTTCCGGACGAGCATGGAACGTCCCTTTAAGAGTTCCGCATCAGGCCGCAATGCATCGGGATAATCTTCAACTTCTGTCGTAATGAGGTGATTATCAGCAACGGATCCGGTAT
>CAZQIP010000106.1:0-10936 GCA_964593655.1 uncultured bacterium
ATGATTAATAACCACATTTTAGCAGATTAAATTCTAAGATGCAAGTTTAAAATTCAGACGCTAATTTAACTTTAAGTTGGAGGTGATTGAGGGGTGGAACAGCGAAATGGGCAGGCAGCACAAATGCTTTTCTGGCGGGTAGTGTCCAAAGAAAAGAATACTGGGGAACACTCGGTGCTTGCAATACAGAAACTTGAAAACTATACGCTAAACTTCAACGCGTACAAATGCCAGGAACGCTCCGGAGAGAAAAACAACCAGAAACAGCGTTAGCAACAGCAGATCTACTACTGCAGCGTTGAAATCACGACCGAGACTAAGCCTATCTTCAAACATCGGAATTGATTCTGGGCTGATGGGCTTTTTCGACATACCCTCATAAACCCCAATGATATGCGGACTTTCGGGATCGGCTCTATCCATATCCGAGACGAATTCTCGGTATTCACGGGCATAACGCTGCACGTTCTCCACGAATTGTTGGTGCCGTTCAAACCCAGTGCCAGCAAAAACCTCAAGAAGATGCTGAACAAGCACGACCGGGGAGACGCGGGTGACAGAACGCGCCAGTTGAATTTGGGCATGCTGCTGCGTTACGTATTCGTGGATCAAACGTTCCCGCCCCGTCACATCTTTGATAACATATTCACCCGCGAACTCCATTTTTTGCGCTGGATCCTTATGCATGTCTTGCAAACCAGCCTCGTATTCACCCCTAAGTTCACTTGCAAGTTGTATCGCGCGTTCGTTGAATTCATCATAAGTCATTGATGGTGAAAATCCGCTTGCAATAGAGGCAAGCGTACTCGGCATGAAAACCACGAAAGTGACCCACATCAATAGAAGGATCACAAGACTCGCTGCACTCTGCCGCACACGCGACGATACCAACAAACCTAACGCAAGAAACAGGCACAGGTACAGCATCGCAATGAAAAGAATAATGCCTAAACGGCTCCACGCATCGGTACCAAGTTGGACCTCGCTGGCCGTGGAAATTACCAACAGGTTCATCAAAATCGCGAGCACAAACGGGACGCTAATACTCACCAACGCGCCTAAAAATTTCCCAATCAACACGGTATGACGCGGGACAGGGTTTGCCAGCGTCAAACGGAGTGTTCCATGCTCGCGTTCGCCAGAAATCGAATCAAAGGTGAACAGAATCGCGATGAGACTCAAGACGTAACCGATTATAAACGTCCAATCTATTTTGATAGTGTCCGGACGAATATTTTGTCGATTGAGCGTCGCAGGCATATAATCTAACTGCCAGAAGCCTGCTAAGCCATCATCGGTGGCCCAAGCGTAAAATCCGCCGTAGACATTGTCAGCCAAAAAGTCCTCACCGCCATCTGCACAGAAATAGAGAGATGACGGTTTTTTGTAAAGGTATCCGGGACCCGCTTGCGCAATCAGATACAAATTTGTTCGAGATTTTAAGCGATTCAACGATTCTGTGACGGCATCGTGATATTTTTGCATCCGCACAGGCTGTTCCTGGAGATGCACAATCGCATTGATCAGCATCAAGCCGAGAAGCAATACAGTTGTCAACGCAAACCGAAGGCTATTCAGATTGTCGTAAATTTCTCGTTTCGCAATATGCCACATAAGGAACCAGTAACCAGTTAACAGTTAACAGTTTTCAGTTAAGAATCTCTCATTTATAGTAAAACCCATAAATAAGTCAACATATTCGTAGCGTAGGCTGTTAGCCTGCGTGCGTATGAATACCGTTACCCTACACTTCACTTTTGATAAAAATAAAAAATATTATTACGAACAGAATTATATTAAGCATGACCAATATACATACATCCGGCAACGCCCGCTTAGCATTTGTGGCAACGTCAACCCTCTGAAAAGAAAGCTGCGGCAAACTATCCCAATCGACCGCCCCGTTGTCAGCAGAAAACCATTGCTGTGCCCCGAACGCGTTCTTATCGTAGTAATAATCAATCAAGGTCCGTCGATACCTTCGCGCCGCTTGAAAAAAATCTCTGAGGCCACGCAGGTCTGTCCCTACCCACGCTTGCGTTGCCGCGTCGTACATCCCGACCGGTGAGCCTCTCAAAAGGATGCGATCAACAATCGCCGGTTGAACAAAGATGGTTTCGAGTGCCTGTTTTCGGACAAGCCAGGTGCGTTCTGCGGCGTTGACGATCTGGGGCCCGAGGAAGCGGTAATAATCCTGCACGTGCGGGACCTGAGGTTTGGAGGCTTCACTCAGCTTATCAATGTTTGAACCAGCGTGGTAATCATACCTAAGTGTTGATGAATCTTTATAAAAGTATTCGTAACCTGGTCCCCATATCCAATTCCAATTTGCGGGTACCATACCAAAATCCGGATCTTCTCCTGGAAAGGCATCATTCGCAAGGAACTGCTTTCGCTCTCTGTCGAATGCCTCCCATATCTGTTTAATTTCCTCGTAAGCGGATACCATCCGCGGTTGAGAAGTCTCAGGCGGCGTAATCGCGGCAAGAACCGCGTTTGGATACACCAACACCCAAAATCCCCAGACAAACATAGCGAGCATCAGCGCGGTCCCAGTTCTGCGGGTTACTGTCGAAATTAGCATGCCGATGAGGTAGAATACCGACAGATAGACAATTGAACTCAAGATAATCCCACCGATGCGCAGGAAATCACCAGCACTCAGAGAAATAACGGTGGATGTTGTCAGCAAAATTACCGCGAGGAGCAGACTCATCAGCAACGGCACAAGCAAGCAGAGCATCGCGCTAATGTATTTCGCAAGCAGGATTTGACCCCGACGCACCGGATGTGTTACGACTAAACGTAATGTGCCGCGCTCGCGTTCCCCCGTAATGGCATCGTAGGCGAAAATAAGTGCCATTAGGCTCAGAACGACTTCAAAGATAAAAACAATGTCAATCGAAGTGAAGAGGTTCAGAAGTGGATTCGTCAATTTATACGTGCCAGTATCCCACAGCGTCGGCACAAAACTGTGAGATATCCAAATCTCGTTGCCCAGCCGTTTATCCAACCCGACATTGAAAATACTCAACGGATTTGGTGGACGGGCAACGTTCAATCTTCCGCCCGAATAGGTTTTCAAGTTCTGCGATCGCCGATCCTCGGTTTTGAGAGCTGTGTTGTAAGCTGCTAACCGTCGCTCATAATCCTTGATAAGCACAGCAGTATTGGCGACCACAAGCAGCAACATAATGAGGACGGCCACGGCGAAGCGGAACGTCATCAAGTTATCAAGGAGTTCTCGGCGGATCAGCACTGTTAACATCGTTTACCCTTAAAATCAGACTGGATACAGCGTTATTCTACTGCCGTCCCAGCACCTTTAGAAACTCTGGATCATCCTTTACATCCGCAAATTCAGGTGTCCCAAGGAACATTTGGTAATATTTACCTCGATTCCAAGCAGCAAGGACCATCTCATGCGCAAATTTTAAATGGTGTAAAGTCTTCTCGCGGTTCCGTTCAGATGCCCAGACGCTCACAGCGAGCATGAAGTGACCATAATCGTTGACCTTGTCCACATCAATAGCGACTTGTAGGAAACCTTTCGCCTCGTTATACTTCTGTAACCATACTAAGCAACAACCGATGTCGTGCGCAGCCCAGTGAAGATTGCCGAGGTTCACAGAATGACCGGCATCCCGTTTTTCCAGCTCGCCTTCGATAAACGCGCGGACTTCTGTAAGTGCTTGATCGAAACGATCCCAATCTTCCTGTCCACTATACACCAAGAGCCAATTCGTTCTGACAGCCAACCAGAACCTGAAATAATGCTCCCAATCGGGTTCGTCGTTGAAACGTTCCAGCTTTTCCATGCCAAGGAGCGTCTCATCCGACCGACCGTAAGCGCGTAGGATTTCTGATCCGATTTGCAGGAAATTGCAACGGTCGTAGCGACTCAATTCAGGGTTCTCTAAGCGTTGAGAGGCATCATTATAAAGTTGAATCCAGTCATCAATACGCCCTTCCGATTTCCAACATCCAGCGTGCTCTAAACAACTGCTAAGCACATATAACACATCCGCATCTGACATGTGCTCACACGCCCAGTGATAAAGCCGAACCTGTTCCTCAATAGCTTCCCGGTTCTGCCCAAGCATAGCAAGGTTAACACTTAACACCCGATGCGACCAGAAACGTTCCTTATTGTCTGAAGCCACATTCAGATACCTACGGTGCAGAGAGACGTTTTTTTCTATGCCAGGTTTGCCCATATACTTGTATATCTCATGAGCAAGATGCGCCAACTCGGACGTGATTTCACCCTTAAGCGCTTCTTCAACCTGATCGTGTGCCTCTGTAAGAATGTCCGCCCCGGATGTCGGGTCGGATTTTGCTTGCACCATGAATGAATCAAACTTGCTCTGAATACTTTCTAATTGTTTCACAATATCCTCCTTCAGATTTTCTGATAACTGGACATCATCAAGAACTTCTTGAACCGAGTGTTCTTGATCGACTTGCAGACGTTTTCGCGCACGTTGAAGTCGGCTCGTAATTGTATTCACCGACACTCCCATGAATTCACCGATCTCTTTCGTTGACATTTCGTCGAAATAGAAGAGTGTTACAACCGCTCGTTCATTCTCCGGCAGTTTTGCCAACAGTTTTTTCACAAGTGCATGACAACGCTCGGTGCGCGCTGTCTCGCACTGTTCCGACATGTAGTGTGTGTAGGAGGATTCTTCGATTTCTTCCGCAGGTGTATCCTCCAGCGATTGCATCGTAAGTTTCTGTTCTTGCCGCCGCTTTTGCTTGCGCAGCCAATCAATGCAAAGCCGATTCGCAATGACATAGAGCCACCCAGCAAATTGATCGGGATTTTTAAGGGTTGAGAGTTTTTGGTATGCCTGAAGGAAAGCATCTTGCATAATATCCTCGGCATAGTGGTAATCGCCGATCTGCCGCCATATAAGCGCGTGAACGCTCTTTTGGTACTTTTCTACCAAGTTACCAAACGCAGCGTCGTCGCCGGATAAAATTTTGTGAATCAGTTGAACATCGTCTGCTCTTTCCACGAAATTTCCTCCCAATGAACAGATTGGATCATGTATATCTTCATCAAAAAGTTTAATCACCAAAAAGTTTAATCATAAGAAAGGTTGTGTAAAATTAAGCAAGACGCTACGATTTACACCTTCTATTATTAAAGACGAAATTTTGAGCATAAAACGTGCATCAGAGGAAAAAAATGAAGAGACCTGATTTTTTTCACGATTTGCTTTGTGAATGTACGCGATAAAATGCCAATTGTTGGGAGTGTTAATAATACTCAGAGACTTTCTCTGTAAAGCGTTTTAGGGCATTCTCGCAAGTTTTTGGGAGGGGGACGGAATTTGAAAATACACGGTCAAATTTACTGTTTGGCTGACTGCGCTTTCAGTTCAGCGATACGATCCCGTAAAGCCGCAGCTTCCTCATAATCAAGCGCCAATGCGGCTTTTCGCATCTGTCGCGTCAGGTCTGTAATAATCGCCTCAATATCTTGCGGCTCCATATCCTCAATAACAGCAGGGGGCTGCTCCGACTTCTGAGCCTCATACTCGGTTCCCGATTCAGCGATAAGCTCCTGAATCGCCTTTTGAATCGTAGCCGGTGTGATATTGTTATCTGTGTTATATTGGAGTTGAATCTCGCGACGGCGGCGTGTCTCCTTCATTGCTTCTCCCATCGCTTCTGTAACATTATCCCCATACAAGATGACTTCACCATCAACATTCCGCGCAGCGCGTCCAGCCGTCTGCACAAGCGATCTCACAGACCGAAGGAAACCGGGACGGTCAGCGTCCAGAATCGCAACAAGAGAGACTTCCGGCAGATCAAGCCCCTCCCGAAGTAGGTTAATACCGACTAACACATCAAAGACCCCTTCCCGGAGTTGACGTAGAATGCGAGCACGATCAAACACGTCAATCTCAGAATGCATATAGTCGGCACGGATACCCGCTTCCGTCAAATACTCGGTTAAGTCCTCCGACATCCGTTTGGTGAGCGTCGTGACAAGAACGCGTTGTTTCCGCTTGACACGCTCCCTGATCCTGCTGATGAGATGGTCTATCTGTCCCTTCACTGGATGGATCGAGATTTCGGGATCAATCAACCCCGTTGGGCGGATAATCTGCTCAACGATTTGGGCACTGTTTTCCATCTCATAGGGACCCGGTGTTGCTGAAACAAAAATAACCTGGTTAACCCGCGCTTCAACTTCATCGAAACGGAGCGGACGGTTGTCCAACGCCGAAGGCAGGCGAAATCCATAGTTGACAAGCGTCTCCTTCCGAGAGCGATCACCACGATACATACCCCGCAGTTGCGGAATCGTAACGTGCGATTCATCAATAAAGAGCAGAAAATCGTCAGAAAAATAGTGCATGAGGCAATAGGGCGGATCCCCCGGTTGCAACCCTGAGAGATGCCGTGAGTAGTTTTCTATACCCGAGCAGTAGCCGACCTCCCGCAACATCTCCAAATCAAAGCGGGTGCGCTGTTCAATACGTTGTGCCTCCAACAGTTTATTCTCTTTCTCAAAAGTCAGAATCCGGTCTTGAAGTTCAAGTTCAATATTAACTAATGCTTGATCAAAGATTTCACCATCGGTCATAAAGTGCTTCGCAGGATAGATTTCAAGGAAGTTCCGTTGTGCTATGATTTCGCCTGTCGTGGTATCAATCTCGCTAATGCGATCAATCTCATCGCCAAAAAGTTCAATACGATAGGCGTTCTCACTGTAAGCCGGAAACACCTCAACGACATCGCCACGCGCCCGGAATACACCTTGCCAGAATTCAACGTCATTACGGACGTACTGGATATCGACCAAAGCGCGGAGGAGCGCATCGCGACGGACAACCTCTCCGACTTCTATCTGCACCCTCTGATTTTCAAATTCATCTGGCGATCCAAGACCGTAGAGACACGAGACGCTCGCAACAACGATCACATCGCGGCGCGATATTAAAGACGCTGTCGAAGCGAGCCGCATCCGCGTGATCTCCTCGTTAATGCGGACATCTTTTTCAATGAAAGTGTCCGTAGACGGGATGTATGCTTCCGGTTGATAGTACTCGTAATCGCTGACGAAGTAGTGAACGGCGTTATTGGGGAAAAATGTTCGGAATTCGTTATAAAGTTGGGCGGCAAGTGTCTTATTCGGTGAGATGACGAGTGTCGGCAACTGGACGTTCTGAATCACATTTGCCATCGTGTAGGTTTTGCCTGAACCCGTCACGCCGAGCAGCGTCTGTGCTTTGTGCCTACGTTCGAGGCCTTCTGTAAGTTGGTCAATCGCTTCCGGCTGGTCGCCTTGCGGTGAGAAATCTGAGATGAGTTCAAATTGCTGTTCACTCAATTCTGGGTCGTCATCTGCTGTGGCATCAATTTTAGTTAGCAATTCCCAATTCTCTCGCATTTCGGCTTCTGGCTCCTTGTTCAGTTTTCGATGTCTTTGCGCTATCGGTTCAAAAGCAAAGTGGCATCAAGACCACAAGAAATTGGTTACGGTACACGGTAGGTTTTATATAGTATACCACATTCCGCCAAAAATGTGTAGAGAGATATTTGCTTGCTATCTATGGAGATTACAAAGCTTTTTCGGTTCCTGTCCTTCAATAAAAGGTTCTGTGCTAATGTTTTCCTCGGGACAGGCACCTGCGCGTTTGATAAGCCCACTTTTTTTATCAATCTCTCGAAAAACGATGCCATCAGGGACAGGAAATTCTTTCTCAGGACCTCGGGCAGCATCAATCATAAATCTTGCCCAAATAGGCAGGGCTGCCCATGCGCCTTGTTGATTGTAGTTCCGGCGCTTGGGATCTTTTTTGTCAAATCCGACCCAAACACCGACAATCAGATCCGTAGTATAGCCGACGAACCAGGCATCTACGTAACCGTTAGTGGTGCCTGTTTTACCCGCTGCAGGACGAGCCAGTCCCATATTTACCGCGCGTATACCAGTTCCATGGTCAATCACATTTTTCAAACATGAAGTAATCTGATATGCCACCTTTTCATCTAAGACAGGAGTGCGTTCCACCTGATAATTGTCAGGCGGATAAATAACTTCCCCCGTTGTGTCCAGAATATATTGTATATGCCTCGGTTTTGTCCGGTACCCGCCGTTGGCAAAGATGCCATACGCGGAGGTTAACTCAAGCACTGTCACATCCGATGCGCCTAAAGAGAGTGCAGGTTTTGGGTCAAGTCGACTTTTAATACCCATCCTTTTCGCCAAATCTACAGTCCGGTTTATTCCCGCCCGAATCCCATTCTCACCGATAGGTGTCTCCCATACGGCTCTCGCCGTCGGGACGTTAATAGAACTTGTGAGAATGTCTCGCACATTGACTCTTCCTTTAAATCTTCCCTTTGTATAGTTACCAGGTGCCCACCATTGGCCAGGGAAAGGAACTATTCCCCACTCTTCATCAACAATAACCGTTGCAGGTGTTACAATTGCGGGCTCTTCTAACAAGGCGGCAAACACAATCGGTTTAAAGGCAGAACCGGGTTGTCGGATTGCGGACCCAACGGCGCGATTATAGAAATTAAACTGCCCGTCTCCTATATAAAAATCTCTACCCCCTACCATCGCCTTGATGTGCCCCGTCTTTGGTTCAAACGCGATGAGTGCTGCTTGCAAATAACCATCAATCGGATGAATTCCATTCGGATTCCCTTTAGTCGTATAATAATTCCGTTTATTCGTATCATAATTGGGGAGATGATTGCCCCCCCATCTTCCATCCATATAACGCAAATGCTCCGCGACCGCTTTCTCAGCAACAGATTGCATAGACATATCTATCGTCGTGTAAACCTTTAACCCACCGCTATATAATTTATTTTTCAGTTCAGGAAGACGATCAGACATCGAACGGAGCTCTTCGTGGACATACTGAAGGAAGTGTCCAGCTTCCTTTGATGTCGTTTCCATGCCACTTCCCGGCAGATTCTGCGGGAGGAGTGGGGTATTTACAGCCGTAAGCCATTCAGATTCACCAGCGATATAGTCTTGTGCTAACATTTGACCGAGGACTATATCCCGTCGATCTTTGGCATCTATTGGATTATAAAAAGGCGAAAAAGCGGCGGGACCTTTCGGAAGCGCAGCGAGCAAGGCACACTCATGGTTCTCCAGTTCGGATACCGCTTTATCAAAGTAACCGCGCGCTGCTTGTTGAACGCCGTGAAGCGTTTTGCCACCAAACCTCGACCGCCCTAAGTCTACATGATTCAGATAACGTTCTAAAATCTCATCCTTAGAAAAAACCTTCTCAATTCTCACCGCAAGGAGTATTTCTCTGGCTTTCCGGACATAATCTCTTTTCGATCGCTGTTCAAAAAGGTAAATATTTCGCGCTAATTGCTGCGTCAACGTACTTGTCCCCGCCAAGCGTTTGCCCTCCAATAATCTGCCTTTGAAGGCGCCACCGAGACGTATGATATCAACACCCCAATGCTCATAAAAGCGTCGGTCTTCAATCGCAATGAACGCGCCTTGTAATCTCTGCGGCATCTGGAGTAGCGGGATCAAACGCCGCGTAGTTCCCTTATCCTTATCAGCAATGTCGTCTAGCTTCTCAGGTTCAAGGTAAAAGTTTTGGAGTATAGCATTATCCGCGTTCCGCATAGAGACAATCTCCCCGTCCGCCACGGAAATTCGAACGCGGCCAGCTTCCACATCGAGATACGGATACTCAAAATTCCGCAGATGGATACGCATAGTCCCATTCGGTTTTTTTTCAGCCTTTGGATCCCAAGATACAGGGGCATCCAAAGATACAGCGTACTCCCCGGGTTGGCTCAATTTCGGAACGATTTCCGAAACCTGCTTATATTCCAATCGCTCTAATTTATCCAGTAAGAACGCTACTTTATCTGCATTCTGCACTTCACACGCAGAAGAGTAGACCTCCAGATGTTGCTGCCAGGTCTCAATAGCAGTATATTCAAGATCGTCAAATTTGATGTCCCGCACATCCTCCCAACATCCAATGAGCATGCCACCGGCAAATCCGATCCCCGCAAAAGCAGCTATAAATATTAGGATGCATACAACCCAAAATAGGGTTAGCAAAACTTGAGAAAAGTGGTATAAGAGTCGGAGCATTTTGTCTTTGCCTCCCGCCTAACATGCAATACGGTAGGATTCACGGTGTTCTATCATCTACACCCGTTTTCCGCACCCGCTTAATTGTACAACCGATCGCCCTTGTCTTTTTCGATGGCTTCGGAATATCTTTTCCGGCAATCACTAAATCCAAAGTCTCCTTGAGATAATGTTTTGTCGGTTCTTTCGGACTGTTATCAATCGCCCCGGCATAGCGGAGGACGCGTTTCGCATCGAGAAGAAAGACTTCCGGCGTTCTTCGCGCACCGAAATAATCGGCGATTTTGTTCTCTGGGTCTTTTAGCACCGGAAATTCAAAACCGTGTTTCTGACTATATGCTAAAATTTCCGCAATCTTTTCTTGTTTGTTTGAATTGATGCCGATAAACTGCACGTTCTTTTCGTCATAAGCCTTGACTAAGTTAACAATCCGAGCCGTGTAATCAGTCGCTACAGGGCACTGCGTGGCAACGAATAGTACCACTGTCACCTGTTTTTCCTCACTCAATTTGTAGAGGGTGAATTCCGTGCCTTCAGCATCCTTAAGTGTGAAATCCTTGACGACAGCGTCAAGTTTTACTTTTTCCGGTGCCTCCTTCGCAAACGCTATCCCTATAGGTCCGATAGACAAAACTATTACCACGCACACCCAACGAAAAACGGTAAAATGATCTTTCGTAAAGAAATATGTAAAGAGACTTAGATGCCGCATTTTCTAATTTTTCCCTTAATTAAGACGTTAATAGCACCGTTAGGTTTCAATTTTTTTCGCAAAAGTACGCCCGAAAATAAAATTTTGTTTTTTTTACTTGCATTCTTAAACTG
>CAZQIP010000107.1:0-36489 GCA_964593655.1 uncultured bacterium
GCTTATGATAGCGACCTCGATTTCCTTATGGATGCCGACATCGTTATTAGTTCTACCGATGCCCCCGATTATCTTATCAAACGACAGCCCCTCGCTCATATCATGCGGAAACGCAAGCACCGGTATATGTTTCTCATTGACATCGCTGTACCACGCGATATAGAACCCGATGTGAGTAAGATTGATCACGCCTTTCTTTACAATATTGACGACCTTGAAGCCGTTGTCGCCTCCAACCTCAAGGATCGCCAGCAAGAAGCAAACCGAGCAGAGCAGATTGTTGCCGAAGAAGCGAAGCGGTTCTACGACCAATTGCAAATCTTTCAGGTCAACCCTACTATTAAGGCACTCCATCAGCAGTTTCGAGAGATCGCTGACACTGAATTGCAAGCGTGTTTCTATAAAACAACCCTTTCGGATCAGCAGGAAGCGGTTGTTGCTTCGATGACGCAAGCGATTGTCAAAAAACTGCTCCACCACCCCATGCAAAATCTACGTTGTGCTGTCAACGACGGAGATGCCGATCACGGGCAGTACATCCAAGCCTTACAGGAATTGTTCGCCTTGGATGTTAACGACGATAATACAGATGTGTAAGGTGAATCCCGTCAAGAGCAACACAACTTCACGCAAACCCTGTTTTGATAAGGCCCGCCACCCGTTACTGGGAAGTGGGAAAAACCGAGCGGAACCCCGATATGAAAAAAAGGAATTTTGATGCGCAACTCGCTTGTAATCGGCACCCGTGGTAGCCAACTTGCACTTTGGCAAGCCCAATTCGTCAAAGATCAGTTGGAACGCCTTTTTTCGGATCTCGAAGTCAACCTCAAGATCATCAAAACTACTGGCGATACGATTCAAAACCGCTCATTAGTTGGACTCGGCAAAGGTGCCTTTACCAAAGAGATAGAAAACGCACTCTTAGCAGGAGATATTGATCTCGCTGTGCATAGTTTGAAAGATCTCGCGATAGAGCTTCCCGAAGGGCTTTGCATCGCTGCGATTCCGACACGGGAAGATCCACGAGATGTACTCATCACCGCCTCAGGGCTACCCTTAGAGGACTTGCTGAATGGCGCGACAATCGGCACGACAAGTCCGCGTCGAAAAGCGCAAATCCTTCATATACGTCCGGATTTACAAGTCGTTGATATCCGAGGTAATATAGATACGCGGTTGCGCAAACTTCACGAAACCGGTCTTGATGGAATTATCCTTGCTGCAGCCGGCATCAACCGTCTCCGCAAGCCGGAAGTTATTACACAATTCTTTGATGTGGAACGGATGGTACCAGCCGTTGGACAAGGCGCGCTCGCGATTGAAGCACGCGAGGGCGATACCGCTGTTGAAAGCCTACTCGAACCCCTGAACCATCAGGAAACGGTGGCAGAAGTTACCGCTGAAAGGACCGTGTTGCAAAGCCTCGGTGGTGGATGTCAAGTACCGATTGGTGCGTACGCCAAACATGTTGATGGTGAACTTTCACTTATCGGTGTGGTCTGTCATCCAGAAGGGGCCTTGCGGATTGTGAAGAGCGCAAAAGGGGAGCCAAACGCTGCGCAATACTTAGGCGAAGTTGTTGCCGAAAAACTCCGGGGGGGGGGGGCAACTGGATTGTTGGCGACACAAGGGGTTTTGGAATGAACGCGTCTCTAAACAAACTACCCACAGGTATCGTCTATATCGTAGGTGCCGGACCCGGTGATAGAAAACTTATCACACTTAAAGGTGTGGAGTGCCTTCAGCGCGCCGATGTCGTCATCTATGACCTATTACTGAACGATGCGTTATTGGAACACTGTCCTCCGCACACCGAAAGAATCAAAGCACCCGATCCAAGGGTGCGAGCCACACGCCAGGCCGAACTTAATCAGTTACTTGTTGAACACGCGAAAGCCGGTAAAGTCGTCGTTCGTCTCAAAGGTGGAGATCCCTATATCTTTGGGCGTGGCGGCGAAGAGGCGATGGCACTCACCGAGGCAGGAATTCCATTTGAAGTCGTTCCCGGTATTACTTCTGCGATTGCCGCATCCGCTTATGCAGGCATCCCCGTCACGCACCGAGATTACGCATCATCGGTAGCGTTTGTGACCGGACATTCCGCCGCACTGCGATCAGGTTCAAACATCAATTGGGAACACCTCGCCACTGCAGTAGATACGCTTGTCGTTTATATGGGGGTCGCGCATCTCCGCGAGATAGTGGAACGATTGATAACACACGGTCGGCATCCAGCAACACCTGTGAGTTTAGTGCGTGTTGGCACGACACCGCAACAGCAAGTTGTCCAAGGTACCCTTGAGGATATTGTGTCAAAAGTAGCGGCAGTCCACCTCGAAAGTCCCGCTGTTATCGTTGTCGGAGAAGTGAATCGACTACGCCAGCAACTCCGATGGTTTGACACCAAACCGCTTTTCGGAAAACGGATCCTTGTTACACGCGCTCGCGCACAAGCGAGTCAATTCGCAGATCTCTTGGAGGCAGACGGCGCAGAGGTTATCGAGTTTCCCACTATAAAGATTCAACCTATTGAGCGTGTAGACGTGCCTGCTCTCGACAAATACGATTGGGCTATCTTTACGAGTGTCAATGCTGTTCAGATTTTCTATGAACGTTTGCGAGAAAACGGGAAGGATGTCCGGACGTTCGGTGGCACCAAAATCTGTGCAGTGGGTCTGAAAACAGTTGAGGCACTCAACGCTATCGGTATTCAACCTGACTTTGTCCCAACGCACGCCCGCGGGAGTGCCATTGCCGCTGAAATGGAGAACGTAAGCGGTAAGAAAATCCTTCTGCCGCGTGCTAAAATCGCTACAGCGGACCTCCCGAACAGTTTACGCGAAAGAGGTGCAGTCGTTGATGATGTTGCCCTCTACGATACCGTCAAAGTGGCAAGCGATAGCGATAAAGGGGTTTTTGATAGGGGGTTTCTTCGCGATGAAATTGAAACGGATCTCTTGAACGGCGGGATCGACCTCCTCACATTCACCAGTTCTTCCACAGTCAACAATTTCTTGGAGATGTTTCCCAGGCATACACTTAAGACTTTATTGGCGGATGTGAAAATCGCAGTCATCGGTCCAGAGACGCAAAAAACAGCGATCAAACAGGGTATACAGGTTGATGTGATTGCAAAGAAAGCCACAATAGAGAGCCTTGTAGAGGCAATTATTGCGGCTTATCAATCTGTGTAGCGCGGTTGTAACCCCGATTCCTTGCTATCCAAAAATCGGAAGAACATAAGGCGCAATCACTTTTTGCCAAACAGTAATCGTCCCAAAAATCGAATAGTATCCTGCACACAACACCAACCCAACCTGTTTCCACATCGGCGGTTGTATCTCTTTTGGTAAGAATTTCCGGTTGACGTAAAGCGTATGTAACGCTGTAATCACCAATAGATACCCACCGATCGTTGCCGATACCAAGATCATAAAGAATGGCTTGGCGAGATACATCGCGATGATACCCCACAGGATATAGACACCGAGAATCGGATAATAGATCCATTTTGCGTTGTGTTCACCGAGGTTTCGCGCACGCTTCAACCCTGTCCATATAATATCCGTGTATGTACGAGGCACCCCGTCCACACCACCGAGTTGGGTCGAGAACAGAACCCAGAACCCACAGAGCAGTGTAAGATACCACATCACTCTACCGCCTTTTTCAGCGAGGCCTTCCGCTTGGAATCCTGCCGCTGACCACTGATCCATCTCCTGTCCAGCAGGCACAAACGCTATCGTGAGCATCGCTGGCAGCGCAAGGCCGATGAAACACCCGATGAGCCAGATACCGTACTGCTCAAATCGGACGTATTTCCACCACTCCTTGAACCGTTGGAGGTTTTCCGGCGAGATGCGAAACACCTTGCCCCAGTGTGAGAGCGTTACATTCTGTCCACCAATCATCGATGGAATCGCGCCGACAAGGCTGCTCATGCCCCACCCTTTATCGCGCACGTAATTCGTGATGGTGACATTGCCCAGGCCTCCGCTTCCTGCGTAAGCAGCAAAAGCACCAAGCAACAGCCAATTGACCTGCCCATCTGGTCCTGGTGTAGGGAGTGATCCGAAACTAAAGAAGCCTTTGATCGTTGTCCACCACACCTTTGGTGGTACCATAAATAGGTCAATAACAACAAGGTAACTGATAATCCAGATGACCATGAAAAGCTGCACCTTCTCAAGGGCGTTGTAAATCTTTCCGCCAAACAGCACGATCCCTAAGCACGCGAAAAAAATAAGATATGCGAATAGACGCACCGTTCCACTATCAGCATCTTGCGGCATATAACCGATCCACGCCGCAGCGAGTGCTGTCGCAGCGGTCATCGCCCAACCCGGCCAAATCCCAAAAAAGTTAATCCCCGAATAGAAAGATGCCCAAAATGGCGCGCCCGGTTTACAGCGCATGTAGCCGCTCAACATCGGTTCGCCTGTGTAAAGTGTATAGCGGATCGCCTCTGTGTTCAAGATCACCTGAAGCAAAATGGCGATTGTCGCGATCCATAGGAGACTCCCGCCGTATTGCGCGGTAATTGCGGGGCCCAGCAACCATTCACCGCTTCCGATCGAACCGCCTAACGCAATGATACCGGGACCTAAGATGCTTCGGAACGCTTTTCCAAATTGATATTTCGGTGGTTCGGGAAGTTCCGCAACCTCCCAATCCGGAAGCGCGCCGCCGGCTACACGTTCATTATTAGTATCTGCCATATTTACTCCTTGTTTTCTTCTGATTCTTTTACCACTTCCAACAGATAGCGACATCCAGTTTCTCAGCGATGCCAGCGAGACCTCGTAAATGATCTACATGGATCGGAATGCCGTTTTCAAGATAATTGTCGTAGTGATTCCACTCGATTTCACCGGGAAGGTATGCCTGTTCGATGCCTTCTGCCGTTTTCGAGGCGTGAATCTTGCCAATACCGTGCTGAATCTCTTCAACGTAGCCATCATAATCGGTGAAACTCGAAATGTTCAGCGCGAAAAAGAAGTGTTCAGACGGATCTCCCGATTTATTACACGCCATCAAGCCACCGCTCAGGGGACCGGCGAGGATACCCATGATGAGTGCCAAACCGTAACCCCGTGGTCCTGCTGCGGGTGCTAAGAACCGTCCTTTATCCGGATCACTGGTCGGTTGTCCGGTATCGTCTATGAGCCACCCTTCTGGAATCGGTTTGCCATACATCCGGAGTGTGCCGATCTTGCCCCATGCGGAAACGCCGCACGCCATATCCAATACGATCGGATGCCCAGTGCCAGTGGGCAGCGCATAACTCATCGCGTTGTTGGCAACTACAGCCTCTGCACCACCGGGAGCTACAATAGAGGCACCGCCTGTGTTCGTCGTCGAAAACCCGATCATCTGGTTCGATGCCGCCATAATCGAGTAGCATGCAGCCGCGCCGAAATGCCCTGCATTACGTACCCCTGCCGCTGCAATACCGGTCGCCTGCGCTTTCTCTATTGCTGTCTCCATAGCAAGCGTGCTTGCCAGATGTCCCATGCCGTTGTCACCGTCAACGACGACAAAACTCGGTCCCTCTGTCGCAATGTGGAATTCGGGTTTTGGATTCATCTTACCGTCAAGGACAAGGTTGAGGTAACCCGGCAAGGCGCGTGTACCGTGTGAATGCACACCTCGCAAATCGGTTTGTACCTGAAGTGTCGCCATCTGTTTCGCGTCTTCCGAGCGCAGCCCCGCCTTTTCGCAGAGTGCCCGAGCGAAATCGTGTAACTTCGCTGAATCTACCACAATTTCCTGCATAACATTTTTCTCCAAATGTGAATTCACCGCGTATTTTAGCAGAGACAGGTTTCCGTATCAAGTATAATCCAATGTTCCAACGCACACTGTCCGTTTTCTTTGGAAAATCCTATTCACTTAACGCTACAATTTGCATAATAGAAATATAATGGAGGAAATACACATGCATCAACACAACACCTTCAAAGCCAACACGAAAACATACGTCCTGCCTTTTATTCTTATCTTCACCTGTTTGATCCTTTCTTCGTGTGCGGACAATCCATTGCAACCCGTCAGTAGCGAAGAGGAACAACGGATAAAAGCGGAATTGGATGATCGTTCATTCCGCCAATTCGACCCTTCTAAAGATGCCGATAAGAGAAAAGGCGTTATCCTTGATTTCTTTAACGGTGTCAGTCTCTGGGCACAGTATGCTGAGGGTATGTATGCGCTTAACGAGTGGGAGATATTATCGGACGATTATCGTATTGAGAAGGCGGGTTCGGAATATAGGATTTATTTTCAGGCACCCCGTTCCGAACAAATACTCCCCACACCCTGCGACGATTGCATCGAAACCACGGGCATCTCAATCTCGATCCAGAACCTTTTTGATAGCGACAAAATAAGGTTCAGATTGAATATCAACAACGACAACTTTCCGAGACCGTTCCCCATATTTGAATCGTGGACGAAGTTTAGTGAGGATGAGTATTTTGATTGAGTTGTTTAACCGTAATGTCCTAACAAATGGCGGTCCCTATTGATTCGGAAAAAACGCTTGATTTCAAGTGCCATTTCAGGCTAAAATTGACGATGGAGGATAAACATTCATGTTTCAAAAGGGCTTATCATCCGCCGTTTTTTTGTGTGTTGTTGTCGTGAATACTGCGTGGAATGCTGCAGCACAAGCACCTGAAGAACTCTATGCCGACGGCATGCAAGCGGTACGTCAAGGAAAATAGCGATGAATAACGTCGAGAACGTAGTTGAACGCCATTATTGGAAGGCAGTCACTTTCCTTGTGATACTGATTTTAGTGGGGGCAGGCTTTTGGGGGTTGCGGCGGTTCGCACCGGCGATGTTTCTCGGAAAACCAGATCTGATTGCTGTACCGAATGACGCACATCCACAAAATCGAACAACAGAGGATAGGATGCCGAACAAACCGGAACTTCTTAATATCAATACCGCTACTGTTGAGGAGCTCCAAACCCTCCCTAATATCGGCGAGGCGACAGCACAACGGATTATTGATTATCGGACACAGCACGGCAACTTTGCCAGCGTAGATGCCCTCCAGAACGTCAAAGGTATCGGCGCGAAGACGCTGGAAAAACTCCGACCTTTTGTTGATGCCAAGTGACTAAATATCTATCCTACCGGTCTCTGTAAAAATGTGTTTAACGGGTACATCCCATACTTGCGGGAACGTATTTTCTACAACTTGTATCTGATACGCCAGGCCGATCGGGATGGCGTGTGGGCAGCTCGCGAGAAACCGATCGTAGAAACCTTTACCGTATCCGAGGCGATACCCTTTACAATCGAAGGCGATACCGGGGACGACGATGAGTTGCAGCTGCGAGATCGGGAAAATCGGGCATGCCGTATTTGGTTCCAACATACCATAGCGATGCCGTACCAACGCTGTTTCTGCTTCCTGGATACGCCGCGGTATGAGTCGGTTCTGATCCGTATCTACAACAGGCGCGCAGATATGTTTTCCCGCGTGGAGCAGCTTCTCAAGGAGGGTGTCCGTTTCGACCTCGCTCCGCATGCTGAGATAGAGCATCACAGCGTCGAAACGTTCGCTTTGTATCCAACGCATGACCAAATCTACAATCTGTCGACTGAACACGGCACGGACTTCCGGTAGGAGTCCCTCACGCTGGCGAAGCGTTTCAGCGCGGACGTGTTCACGTTCCATTAGTTTCTTCCCTTATACATGCGCGTGTGGGAGAGGTTTGTAACCCCGATCCCGTTTCTACTTTTGATACCGGACTTTCCCAGCGACTTCTACGGTATCGACAATCGCCATGATCACGGCATCAACCGGTTTGTTCGATGTGACTTGCGTTTGCCGCGCAGAACTCCCCGTTGCGACGAGAACAATCTCGCCGATGCCCGCGCCAACCGCATCCACAGCGACTGTATATTTCCGGTCGACTTCTCCATTCAGATCCACATCTTGGACAACCATCAACTTGCTGCCGATAAGCTTCTCATCTTTCTGCGTCGCGACGATTGTCCCAGTAACTTTTCCAAGGATCATTGAGTTAAACCTTTCTTATGAGGTGAGGCCTCTGTCTGTGCCATCTTTCCTGCATCCTGAGTTTAAAAATAGTTCACTTTGCACTATTTCTGTATCTAAAATTATACACGAAACCCGTTGAGAATTCAAGCGACAATCCACAAAATGATCTCCTGAATACTGGTTTTTGGATATGCTTTTATCCATGCACCTCAGTAAAGTGCATCCAAAAATGTGTATAAACCAGAACCGTTCGGTTCTCCTATGATTTTGATTTGCTGCGGAAGATTTCTTCGTTATGCTTGCTGACGGCTGACGACTGACGGCTGAATGCTTCAATCCAGATTGACAAGTGACCGATAATGTGCTAAACTATCCATAACTTGTAGTCGTTGCGATTTTTGGTAAGACGGAGGAAACCTTGGACCGAGATCACGCGGATGTTATCATTATCGGCGGCGGTATTATCGGGTGTGCCATCGCTTACAATCTCGCCAAACGCGGCGTGAAACCGCTGCTGATTGACAAAGCGCCCACCGTCGGCACAGAAGCCTCTTGGGCAGGCGCAGGGATTTTAACCTCACACGCCTCAACGCATGAGCCGTATCCAACGCTGTGTCGTGCGAGCCTTGAACGCTATCCGGCGTTAGCGGAAGAACTCCGGGCGGAAACCCAGATAGATATTGAGTTTATTCAGTCTGGTACACTGTCAGTATTTTTCAACCAAGCCGAAGCAGCGGGGTTAATTGGACTCGCAGACCGCCGCGTGAAACGCGGTTTTTCAGCAGAAGTCTTAACCCCCGAACAAGCGTGGCAGTTAGAGCCAGCACTCTCAAAGTCTATCGTTGGCGCGGTGCTATTTCCTGAGGACGCACAAGTACGCAATCCAAAAATGGTGACAGCACTCGCAAAGGGTGCTGCGAAACTCGGCGCGAAGTTCCGATTAGGCAACCCTGTTACGAACTTTGTCAAGGAAGGCGGACGTGTCATTGGTGTTGTT
Organism: uncultured bacterium; assembly: GCA_964593655.1. GTDB lineage: Bacteria > Poribacteria > WGA-4E > WGA-4E > WGA-3G > WGA-3G. Next base: position 9,012 of record CAZQIP010000107.1, read on the forward strand.
GTGAACGGTGAGACCTTATACGCCGATACCTTCGTGATTGCTGCTGGATGCTGGGCAGGTACATTGATGGCACAACTGGACGTTCCGATCCAGATTGAACCTGTGAAGGGACAGATTGTCCTCGTTGAAACGATGCCACCACTTTTTCAGCATGTTGTTGATGGACTCGGCATCTATATCGTGCCGAGGGCGGATGGCAAAGTTCTACTCGGTGCGACGGTAGAATTTGTCGGTTATGACAAAACCGCGACGGTAGACGGAGCGAAGCAGATGATTGACGCTGGCATTGCCATCGCATCTCAACTCGCAGATAGCACTTTCGTGCAAACGTGGGCGGGTTTACGTCCTTATGCCAAGAAAGGGCCTCTACTCGGTTATCTACCCGGATATGACAATGTCGTCTTAGCATCAGGACATTTCAAAAATGGCATCCTTCTCGCGCCGATTACAGGGCAACTTATCGCTGAATTGCTCACAACCGGGCAGCCTTCACTACCATTAGAGCCGTTTCAGCCAGAAGTGGTGTAAGAAAAATACCGCCACACCTCAAAAAATTGGGGTTAAAACGGCAAAAGTCTATTTTTTTTCAATTTTAAATGAATTGTTTCAGAATATATGGATTAGACTATTAAGAGTTTTTTTATGATTAAAAAAAGGGGTGCCAAATATCACCCCTATCTGATGAGTAACCTAATAGGAGGGTTATAGTAATGTATCAAAGTGTTTTGTGTTTAACAACGGCAACGCCTCACACCTGGGGTGTTGGCAAGAGTATATGGAATAGCGGTAGTAAAAGCAATGATAAAGATCGCGCTTTAGGAGAGCGCACTTCAAGGAAGGCACGGGCATCTAAAACTGCCGACGTGCACCGTTGTTGGACTACGACTCGATTATGGAGAAGGCACAGGCCAAGGAGCGAACAAGCAGGCATCCTCCACTACCTTGGAATGGAAGGAGGGTCACGCGCCTTCGCTTGAGACGCTCCTCATTTGAGGAGACAAGCATGATACACACTGACGAGCAGTTGATGCTCTCTGTCAAGGATGGAAACAGAGACGCATTCCGAATTTTAACCGATCGACATTATACAAACACTTTAAACTTTATCTATCGGTTTGTCAAAAACCGAACGCTTGCGGAAGACCTCTGTCAGGAAACATTCTTACGGTTATGGCGCTGCGTCCCATCGTACCGCCCTATTGCCAAATTTAGAACATTCCTTTATCACATCGCCAAGAATGTCTGTTTGAAACAGTTGGCGAAAGAACAGAGGACCCCTCAGGTTGAATCATTGGATACGCAGTATGGAGACGATAATGAATACTCTCACCCAATTGCTGTTGCTATAGCGGATACTCGTTATTCCCCGGAGGGACTGATCATCGCCAAAGAGACTTACGAGGCGATTCAGGCTGCAATCGCTAAGTTATCGAAGGAGCATCAAGTGGTGTTCCGCTTGACAGAAGTTCAAGGGTTGTCGTATCAGGAGGTCGCGACGATCCTCGAATGTCCGATTGGTACCGTTGCCTCGCGAAAAAACGCCGCGATTCAACAACTCCGGAAGTTTTTAGCACCCTATAGAGCGAACTTATAATATTGAAGTCTTTAGACTTCGGAAGTCTAAGCCGTTTTGCACTCTGGCGTACAACCCCGCGTCAGAGTGCTTTTTTATGGATTTTCACAACGAAATCGGATATGCTATTCTTAGCCAACTGACAACTGTAAACCTCTAAATTCAGTAGACAATCAGAACAGGTTGGTGTATGATGTGAATTAGGTTAAAAGAAGAAGTGATACCCCTTCTTGGCAAATTGTAGGCGAACGCGAATGGGAAGGATATAAGACAATGCAAAACGCACGTTCCGAAATCAAAGCACTCACCTTTGACGTTTTTGGCACAGTGGTAGATTGGTACAGTTCTATTGTTGCCGAAGGCGAAAAATTCCAGGATACCCACGGCATCGATATCGATTGGGAACAGTTCGCCTTGAAATGGCGTGCCGGATACGGACCCGCAATGGACAAGGTTCGGCGTGGCGAATTACCCTGGCAGAACATTGACGCACTGCATCGCCTTATCTTGGACAGTCTTCTTACCGAATTCAAAATCGTCGGTTTGAGCGAAGATGATAAAGATTATCTGAATCGGGTCTGGCATCGCCTCAACCCCTGGCCCGATGTTATCAGCGGATTAGAACAGCTGCGAAAGCGGTATATCATCGCAACGCTCTCTAACGGCAATATCGCACTATTGACGAACATGGCAAAATTCGCAGGGCTACCGTGGGATTGCATCTTGTCGGCCGAGTTAACACGGCATTACAAACCGGACCCTGAAGTTTATCAAACCGCTGCCGACCTGCTCGGTTTGTCTCCAAATGAAGTTATGATGGTCGCCGCGCATCCCGGTGATCTCCGAGCCGCGCAAGCTGTCGGTTTTCAAACAGCCTTGGTCCCGCGCCCTTTGGAGTACGGACCTGGCAGAGCTCAAGAAGTAAAAGTGCATCCGTTAGACCTTGTTGCCAGTGATTTTAATGAGGTGGCGGACCTATTAGGGATAGCATAGTACGTAAGGAGAAACAAAAATGGATTTACAAGAAGTTTCTGAAATCGCGCGAGAGATACACCCGCCTGAACACACTACGATGACGGTTGAGGAATTTCTTGCACGCGATATAGAAGGCTATGAATACGTTAAAGGAGAATTGGTACCGATGTCGTCTCCGTCATTAGGACATGCAAAGATTAGTGCAAGAATTACACGCTATTTGCTAACGTATGTAAGTGAAAACCAGTTAGGAGATGTGTATGTAGAAGCAGGATTTAAAGTCGGAGAACGCGGGATGAAACCGGATGTCGCTTTTATTTCAACCGCGCGCCTACCTCAAGATGAGAGTAAAGGGGCTCCAATTCCACCGGATTTTGCTGTCGAAGTCATCTCACCAACAGATGTTCAGTGGCGTGTCACTGAAAAGGTAAAAGCTTATCTGGAGGCAGGTACCCAAATGGTATGGGTTGTTGAATCTGTCATGAAAACAGTAACAGTGTATCGTTCTGAAACAGACATTAAGGTATTTACGGGCGCGGACACACTTACCGGTGAGGATGTCGTGCCAGGGTTTTCCTGTCCGGTCGCGCAACTTTTTGAATAGGTACCTCACCTAAACACGAATTGGAGAATACATTATGGACAAAATCCGAGTTGCATTTATCGGTTGTGGTGGCATGTCGTCGCAATTGCAGCAGTGTATACCGATGGTGCCAGAGTTTGAATTTGTTGCGACGTGTGACCTCGTTGAAGAGAAGGCGGCATCGAACGCCCGAAGGTTCGGCGCACTTCGTCACTACACCGATTACAACGAGATGTTCAGAAACGAAGATCTCTATGCCGTGGCTGTCGTGGGCAGACCAGAGGACAAACTACATCGGGACATCGGTATTGCGTGCCTCCAACAAGGCTATCATATCTATACAGAAAAACCGCCCGCGACCACTGCTGAAGGCGCGAAAATGCTCGTTGATGCCTCTATGGAGACCGGTAAAACGGGGATGGTCGGCACCATGTGGCGACATGCCCCCGCGCATCAGATTGCCAAACAGTTGATGGACGAAGATGAGTTCGGTGAAACTTGCCAATACCATACCCGATACCTTGCACCGGGGCCCCGTCTAAACGAGGCGGGATCGCCTTTTGCATGGTCCTTCATGCTCGATCAGGTCATCCATCCGACCGATTGTATGCGTTTCTTTATGGGACAGGTCAGCGAGGTCTTCGCGATCGGCACGGTTGATGCCGCATCGAGTACCGTCTCAATGTCCGTGAACCTGCGTTACGAGAACGGTGGTATCGGCACGATGACGCTCGGCACGGGGCCGGTTTTAGAAGCGATGGTTTTTGTCAAAGGTACCGGTAATCAGGCGATTCAGGTACTCGAAACACGTAGGTTACGCCGTTATCGGAATCCGACATGGCTCGGTTTCGGTGGTGGTTACGCAGATACGCCGACTGAAGAGTGGGACCTCAACACCGCATATCACGGCATCGGCAGACCCGGCTATCTCGAAGAGATGCAGCATTGGGCAAGCTCACTGCAAGCAGGGACGCAGCCACACGCCAGCCTTGAAGATGCTTACCAGAACATGCGCGTCTTGGAGGCAATGAGTCGTAGCGTTGAAACTGGAGAAGTCGTTCAAATTCCGGCGTGATGTGTAGGACGGATAGAAAGATTAATTTTTCGTAACCTTGGTTCTTGAGCAAGGTCTTTATATTGGAGGTAAAAAGTGAGACAAGTGGTTATTTATCCGGGTGAAGATGGTTATTGGGTTGCTGAATGCCCCAGTTTACCCGGTTGTATCAGCCAAGCTGAAACAAAGCAAGAAGCTGTCAGCAATATCAGAGAAGCAATTGACGGATATATTGTTGCCCTTAAAGAAGATGGACTGCCGGTACCTGAAGAACATTTTGAGGCGTTGTTGTTAGCCGTATGAGTGGGTTACCGAGGATTTCAGGGCAAGAATGTGTGAAAACCCTTGCCAAAGTAGGATTTTACCTAAGACGACAGCAGGGCAGTCATCTGATTTTGCGTCGTGATAATCCATTCGCCCAAGTTGTTGTCCCGAATCACAAGGAACTGGATAGAGGCACCTTGCGTAACATTATCAGACAGGCACAACTCGGTGTCAACGAATTTATGGAGTTGCATTCATCTAAATAGTATTACATTCATGAAAAAGAAAATCTTAGAAAATGAAGGAACTACTATGAATTGGGCGCCTCGCGTAAAACCTATCAAAATCCGCCAACTTTACCGATATGCCCGACTCGGCATCTACGATGATTTGCTGCTACACGATGTCGGTTGGGAACTCTATGCGCGTTGCGCGGATATTGCTACAGTCGCCGATGTTTTTCGCGAAGGACGCGTCCCGTGCCCAAAGTGTAGCACGAAGATCAAACGCCGGATTGATCCACTCTTCAGTACCAGTGAAGGTGGGATGCATGAGAATTGGTTCCGTTGTACACACTGTGCCAAACGCCTGCTCTGGCGCGACTGCCGACAATCACTTCGAGACATCCCGCGATGTTTTGATTGTCGTGCTGTTCTACACAAAGAGATTGTGTTGCGATGTGCCTGTGGTAAAACTTGGTCGCAGGAAGCCTACAATCAATCGGTGAGAACCCGTGTCCTCTTACCGTGCCCGCACTGTCTTGACCGCGTCCGTAAACCGGACCGTCCACCAAGAAATCAAACTGTCAGAGCTCGGAAATCCAGTCCTACGTTGCACTGTCCGAAGTGTCAAGCGGTCGCGCTTCATCAGCACGGCAATATCGAATGTACAGTCTGCGGCTACAAGCGTCGATGGCGGGATTACCGCAAGAGCCTAAAAAAGAAGGACGAAAAACTTGACTGTTCGGGTTGTGGATATACTTTCAGATGGCAGGCGTGGCGTAAAAGTGCCCGTCCACTGAGAACTGGTAACCCAAGACCCGCGCGTGAATTTGTAAAAAAATGGCGCACGTGTCGCACACCGCAACAACGTATGATACAGATCGACATGCTACTTCAAACTTTACACGGTAGAGGTCCCTTAGCACCACTATTTATTGATAGTGGTGAACATAACATCCGCCAGATGCTTGACGATTTGGCATCATGATTTGAACGAGTTCTAATTGCTAACAGAAAAATGACGACTCAGGAGGAAAACTATGAAAGTTCTACTTTTTATAACCCTCGCTATCGGTCTGGTAATGCCTAACGCACTTTGCGCGAAAAACATGGCACTCGAATTGGATGGTGAAACGGCGATTGAAGTCCCAAACAGTGACACTTTGAACCCGAAAAACGAGATAACCATAGAAGCGTGGATGAACATGAGCAAACCTGTCGGTGAATGCCTCGCAAAGGATTGGGGCGGCCAAAGGGATTACATCTTTCCGGAGATTATCCAAGCTGGAAAGGGATTACGATTCGTTCTCTGGCCCGGCACCAAAATCCTTGATGTCCCCGGATTGGAACCAAACGAATGGCAGCATGTCGCTGGTGTCTGGGACGGTAAAGAGATGCGGACATATATTGATGGCGAGGAGAAGGGTGCCCTGCCCTTTGATGCAAAGGAATTAGCTGCAACCGACGCTTCACTGTATATCGGTGTTGGTGATAGCCAAAATTGGTTCTGTACAGGAGCCATTGATGAAATCCGTATCTGGGAAGTCGCCCGGACCGAAGATGAGATTAATGAATTCATGATGAAGGTACTCAACGGCGATGAAAAGGGGCTGAATGCGCACTATACTTTCGATGAAGGCGACGCCAACGATAATACCAAAAACGGAAACGATGGCGATGGTGGATTCGGAAAACCGAATTATATTGATGTCACCAAAGACCTTGACCTCACGCCTCTTTCCGTTGACCCGGAAGATAAATTGGCGATAGCGTGGGCATGGGTAAAACAAAGCCGATAACAAGTTTTGGGATATATATTACAAGTCCCCCTGATAAGGGGGATTTAGGGGGTTCTTGATTGTATCAACTTTCAGATAACAAGTTTTGGGATATATATTACAAGTCCCCCTGATAAGGGGGATTTAGGGGGTTTCTTGGTTGTATCAGTTTTCGGATGAGATTCTTTCGTTCTATAGACAGACGCAAGAGTCGAAAAGACTTACGGCCAATACCAAGGGTCAGTTGGAATTTGTACGTACCCAGGAGATTATCACACGCTATTTACCGCCGCCACCAGCAGTGGTTTTGGATATCGGTGGCGGTTCGGGTCCCTACGCCTGTTGGTTAGCAAAAGCTGGCTATGAGGTCCACCTCGTGGATCCTGTGGATTTACATGTTGAGCAGGCGAAAGAAGCGTCGAATCAACAGCCAGAACACCCAATTGCCAGCATATCGCTCGGCGACGCGCGAGCACTCCGTTTTTCGTCTATGTCAGCGGATGCCGTACTATTATTGGGACCGCTCTATCACCTCATTGATAAAAGTGAACGGCTGCTGGCACTGAGAGAAGCGTATCGTGTTCTACGAAACGGTGGTGTTATGGTTGCCGCCGGTATCTCACGATTTGCATCTATGCTCGACAGTTTTTTTGACGATCGATTCAGGACTCCTATTCACATGGACATCGTTCAAAACGATCTTGAAACGGGTTACCATCGGAATCCGACTGGGGACCTTAATTACTTTACAGATGCGCACCTTCACCGCCCGGAAGAACTCGGTCCCGAGGTGGTCGAAGCAGGTTTTCAGCATCAGGCAACGCTCGCTGTGCAAGGACCAGCATGGCTTTTTAGATCGGTTGAAAATTATTGGGTAGACCCTGACCAACGCGCCGCGGTTTTGGATTTGATTCGTAAGGTTGAAGCAGAGCCTTCAATACTCGGCATGAGTGCACATATCCTTGCAATAGGCACGAAATAGAAGGAGGTTAATAGTGCGTGAAGGTCAAATAGTATGTAAAACGGAAATGCTTGCTACGGTCGAATCACTGCAAACTGATTTTAAAGCACTCGGTATCGAAAAGGGGATGGTCTTAGTCGTCCATTCGTCCTTAAGCGCGATCGGATGGGTCTGCGGCGGTGCTGTCGCTGTTATCATCGCGCTTCAGGAGGTCTTGGGCGAAACGGGGACGCTTGTGATGCCCGCCCACTCCACCGACCTCAGCGATCCGAGCCAATGGGAAAATCCCCCTGTCCCCGAATCGTGGTGGCAAACCATACGCGAAACGATGCCTGCTTACGATCCGGATTTAACGCCTACCCGCTCAATGGGCAAAATTGCCGAAACCTTCCGAAAACAAAGCGGAGTTCTCCGCAGCGCGCATCCACAGAGTTCGTTTTGTGCACGCGGTCCTCAAGCATCGTCCATCATCAATAATCACGCTTTAGCTTATGGCTTTGGTGAACACTCACCGCTTGCCAGAATCTACGATTTACAAGGTTATGTGCTGCTTCTCGGTGTCAATCATTCGAGCAATACATCCATACATCTCGCAGAATACCGAGCGGATTTTCCGAGCAAACGCGTCGTCCAAGAAGGTGCCCCAATCTCACAGACGGGTTCAACGACATGGACGACCTTTGAAGACGTTGATGTAGACGATTCAGATTTCGATCGCCTCGGCGAGGACTTTTTGCGTTCCGATGCCGGAAAAGTGGTGCAGCACGGCAAGGTCGGTATCGCGGATTGCCAACTTATGCCGCAACGTGTTGTTGTAGACTTTGCCGTTGATTGGCTTGGGAAAAATAGAGAAAATAAATTGGGAAGCATAAGTTTAACAGACCGCTAATCGCCGATAGCCGTGTAAAAAATTGAATTTCTCATTTCGTCTGTGTTATACTATAAATACCCAAAGTTGCCACCTAACCAGGAAGGAAACAAAGAACCGGTCTATGGAAAAAAAACGGGGATCCTTATTTACCGTCCGAGACGCAGAAAGTGCAATCATTACTTATACGGTGTTAGGACTTCTCTACATCATCGGGATATGTCTTTACGAACTTGTCGCCGGGTGGAATGGCATCCTGCAGATGTTAAGAAAGTTAGACGCAACGTCCCCGGTGTTTAATCGAACCGCAATTGCGTTTATTATCTTCAAAGAAGGAGCGGATATCATGTTAAGACGTTTTAACGAATGGCGTGCTGAACATGCGCAAAGTCTTGAAAAAGCCAAAGAACAAGGTATTGAACAAGGTATTGAACAAGGTATTGAACAAGGTGTTGAGCAGGGGCGTGCAGAGGTATATGAAGCTATCGCCGCCTGGAATAAACGCCGACTCGCAGCCGAGGCGAAAGGTATCCCTTTCAATGAACCGCCTCCGTCACAGAACGGACACCAGCACGGATAGACCCAAGGAGAAGTCAGATGGAAGCCTTAAAGGAACTTCGCGTATCCAACGATGCGATGAATGATCCAGAAGAATTGCGACACCGGATCTCGGAAGAAGGGTATCTCTTCTTCAAGAAGCTGCAGGATCCTGGCAAACTCTGGGCATTGCGGCGAGAGATGCTAACGACGATGCAGCAAGGCGGTTGGCTCGTTGCAGGTACCGACCCGATGGACGGCATCGCCGATATTTCCACGCAGTGTACCGAGGGTGATTCTGAATACACGGACGTATACCATGAAGTGTATAAGTTACAAGCGTTCCACCGTTCCGGACACTGGTCCGAAGTCGTGGATATGGTGGAGAAAATTATCGGTAGAGAGGTCCTGCCACATCCGCAAAAAATTGCGCGCCTCTGGTTCCCTAAGTACACCGCACATACAACACCGATACACCAAGACTTCGTTCATTTCCAAGGCAATTTCCAGACCTATACCTGTTGGGCACCTGTCGGGGATTGCCCGATAGAGTTGGGAGGTTTGGCGGTCCTACCGGGTTCGCATAAAGTTAATGCGGTCATGGAACACCACTTTTCGCTCGGTGCTGGCAGTCTGTGCGTTAATGAGGACGAGTTATCCGGTGAATGGCATTCCACGAACTATGAAGTTGGCGATACGCTTATCTTTCCTGCTTTGACCATTCATAAGGCGTTGCCGAATTTGACCGAGGATCGGCTTCGCGTTTCGCTCGACAACCGTTATCAGGCTGTTGATGACCCGATCGCTGAGCACATGCTGGAACCGCACCTGAACATCTTCAACTCGCTCCAGTGGGAAGATGTCTATCGCAATTGGGAGTCCGATGATCTGAAGTATTATTGGAAGGATCACGACCTGACAGTTCTGCCGAGAGATTTCAGTTACGGAAACAAAGGGTTTGAAGAAGCGTTGGAATTGGCAAGGGACGGTGATGAACGCGCCATCATACACTTAAACCGTGCAATCAAGCGTGACGCAACAACCGAATTGGCACAGCGGGCAGTGGCAGTGCTACAAGAAATTGGTGTCGGGGCTGCTAATTAAAGAGGGAGACTCTCCCATGGCTTATAGCAATTTCACCTTAGAAACGGTACGGGAGGAATTTCAATTAGAGACAATTGAATCAGCAAACATCTTTGCTGGCATAGAACCTGTACCACCGAGCGAGGCACTCGTTGCGGAATTGGCGAAAAAAGTGCAGTTAGCAGTTGCTATAAGGACAGAGAAGGCACGCTCGGAACTTATTGTGACCAATGTTCTTGTTGAACTCCGTGAGCAATTCAATCGTAATATTAGCCTTTTTTCTGGAATAGACTTCAGTGTTGATGCAGAAAAGGGATTAACAGGAACTTGTGATTTTTTAATAAGCCTGTCACCAGAACAATTTTATTTAGAAGCACCAGTCATTGTGCTTGTTGAGGCAAAGAATGCTGACCCAACGCTTGGCATCGGGCAATGTGTCGCTGAGATGCTTGCAGCACAATGCTTCAATCAGCAGAAAGGCAACAATATCCCTTGTGTCTATGGGGCGACTACCACTGGCACGGAGTGGCTTTTCCTCAAATTGAAAGGACAGAAACTTTACATTGACATGGCACTCTACGCGATTGAACGGTGCGACAAAATTCTCGGTATCCTCTCCAGCATGGTTAATCAAAAAGCATAAGGCGTTCCGGTAGGTATAATTAACATGGGGTTCCATTACAAAGACATCGTTCCGTGGGGTCGATCGTTTGACGAATACCTTGATATGTTCAACCTCTCCGAGGACGACTTGGCGCGCGACATTGTTGATGTCGGCGGCGGTCCCGCGTCGTTCAATACCGGAATGCATCAGCGCGGTACGCCGATAATCTCCGTAGATCCGATTTACGGGTATTCGGAGGCGGAATTGCGTCAACGGATTCAGGAAACTTACAAAGATATCATCACGCAAGCTTTCGGAAACCGGGATAAATTCGTCTGGACAAGATTCTCGTCTGTTGGTGAATTAGTGGCATTTAGGAGACAGACGATGGAAAAGTTCTGCCAAGATTTCGAGACAGGCAGGCAGCAAGGGCGGTATGTAGTCGCAGCACTCCCAAATTTACCCTTTCCTGACCGACACTTTGACCTCGTGCTCTCTGCACATCTCCTCTTTTTCTACTCTGCCAATAGAGATTTGGCGTTCCATCTTGATGCTGTCCGAGAGTTACTTCGCATCGGGACTGAGGTGCGGATTTTCCCGATCGTTGATGTGAACAATAGTTTTTCCCCCTTCGTATTACCCGTTATTCGCGAACTGAAAAAAGATGGGATTGATTCCACATTTGAAACCGTGCCGTATCATCTTCAGAAAACTGGCAATCAGATGCTGCGATTATGGAGGGCACGCCTTACGCCACTTCGTTTGCTGGGAAGGTTTGAAACCTCGCCAGCGGCGTGTATCAGTAGCGACTCCTAAGAAAATTGCATGAGTCCTAAGTGTGCTGATGATCTCAATCACAGACTACCACTTCTGTTTTGGTGTTTCGGAGAGGTCCTTGACGAACTCATAAGTCCAATCTACAGTCCGATAACCGCAGTTGCTGTAAAAGAGGAACGCTCGATGGTTATCCCAGGCAGTGCTAATCGCTGCATGCCGGTATCCGACTTTGTGCATCTCTTGAAGCTCATATTGGAGTAGGTAACGTCCCAAACCCTGCCCCTGAAATTCATCTTCAATGCCGAGCCAAGTCGTGTGAAGCCAATTTTGTGCATCAGGATGCGATGAAAACTCACCACCAGAGACAGACCAACACTCGCCGACTTCTTTATCATCTTGAAACGCTTTTACGGTGCAGTTCGGAAATTGTCCGCGCCCCTGTTTCCAATCTACAGAAAGCGTTACAGGTAAACTTGACGGTATTGGTGTAACGGTGTAGTTCTCCCAATCCAAAAAGACTTCGCCTTCAGAACGACGGTACCCATTATATCCGAGCAGTGCTTGAACCTGATCGAGCGCATCCGATAGATAGGCGTGTTCAAAATGATAGAAACGATATCGGCAGTCCTGTGAGAAAGCGAAAATTTTGGAAACCTCATAAGTTTTTAGATAATCTTCCGCCTTTTCAAGCACGGCTTGTCCGGCATGCCGTGCTCCCCGATCATAGCCCATAAACCGGATAACGCCTATGTCTTCTTCTCTATTATCCCCGATCTGACCGATGCCGACATGGATAAACGCTTGCACTGCACCGTTCACTATCGCAACAAAGGCAATTTCAGAATCAAGTCCACCTTCTTTTTTATCGGCTTTACTGGTCGTAACTCCGCGTATTGCATTGGAAAATTCTTCTTCCTTGACTGGGTAGCAATGCGGAACGTCGGTAGTCAGACGGTTATAAAATTGCGTTACCGATGTTTGCATATCGGCGGTATATTGAAGAATTTCCATCTATTTCTTCCATTCTCTTTTACGGAACTTCCCACAATAAAATTGTTCCATCATCATTTCCAGTGGCGAGCGTTTTGCCATCTGGACTGAACTCCACTGAAATAATTCCACCTGCATTTCCAAAAATCTCTTTCAGGAGTTGTCCTGTGGTGGCAGAAAATAGGGATCCCGTGCTGCCACCACCATCGCCATCGTAAATACAAGCGAAAGTTTCTCCATCGGGTGAAAAGTATACGCGAGCGACATTTTCGTTAGGGAAAGTTTTTAGAAGTTGCCCCGTGTTAGCATTCCAAAAGCACACCGCGCCTTCATCACCTTCGGCAGCGATTGAGCTCCCAGTAGCAATAATTTCCCCATCGGATAAAAAGAAAACGCTACTAATATGACACGTGCGGCCAGTGAGTGTTTTCAGGAGCTCTCCGGTGCTGACATCCCACAACCGGACTGTGTCGCGCGAATTCGCCGTAGCAATGGTATTTCCATCCACTGAAAACGAAAAGATGTCAATATTATACTCAGGTCCAGTGAGCGTATTCAGAAGTTGACCTGTAGCAGCATCCCACAAACGAACCGTGCCATCCCGACCTCCACCGGCAATAATTTTACCATCTGGCGAAAATAAAACGGTAGTGATTTTTCGCTTGTGTCCAGTGAACGTTTTCAGAAGCTGACCTGTAATGACGTTCCATAAACCAACCGTGTCGTCCCAGCCTCCACCGGCAATAGTTTTACCATCTGGCGAAAATGAAAAGGTGCCGATACCATGCTTACGTCCAGTGAGCGTACTCAGAAGCCGACCTGTAGCGGTATCCCACACATGCACCGTGCCATCCCAACCTCCACCGGCAATAGTTTTGCCATCTGGCGAAAATAAAACGGTTTCGACACCGCGCTTATGTCCAGTGAGCGTACTCAGAAGTTGACCTGTAGCGGCATCCCATAATCGCATCGTGTCGTCCCAACTCCCACTGGCAATAGTTTTGCCATCTGGCGAAAATGTAATAGTGTTGATGCGACCCTTATATCCAGTGGGTGTTTTTAGAAACTGACCCGTGATGGCATTCCACAAACGTAACGTGTCACCCGAATCTCGGCTAAGGATCGTAAGCCCATCGGGTGAAAACAAGACTGTTTTGATCTCGCGCTTATGTCCAGTAAACGTCTTCAGATGTCGTCTTGTGGCGGTAGACCATAATCGCACTGTGCCGTCCACCCCACCTGCGGCAATAATATTTCCATTTGGTGAATAGCATACACTATTGACACTATCCGTGTGCTCTGAGAGGGTCTGCAAAAGTTCTCCAGTGCTTGCGTCCCATAAACGGACTGTGTTATCTGAACTTCTACTGACAATAGTGCCTCCATTTGGTGAATAGCATACACTATTGACACTATCCGTATGCTCTGAGAGGGTTTTCAGAAGTTCTCCAGTGCTTGCGTCCCATAAACGGACTGTGTTATCTGAACTTCCACTGACAATAGTATTTCCATTTGGTGAAAAACATATACTATTAACACTATCCGTATGCTCTGAGAGAGTTTTCAGAAGTCTTCCAGTACTGACATCCCACAACTGGACCGTATTACTAATTGGGCTGGCAATAGTTTTCCCATCGGGTGAAAAATATATGCTACTGACACCATACCTATGACCAGTGGGCACTTTCAAATGCTCTCCAGTGCTTGTATCCCACAGACGCATTGTGTTGTCCCAACTCCCACTGGCGATGGTCTTTCCATCCGGTGAATAGCATACGGTTAAGACATGATCCCGATGTCCAGTAAGTGTTTTCAGATGCTGACTTGTAATGGCATCCCACAAACGTACTGTGTTGTCCCAACTCCCACTGGCGATGGTCTTTCCATCCGGCGCATAACACATACTGGAAATACGATTCTTATGCCCAATGAAAAAGTTAAGTTCCTCACCAGTAAGTGCATCATACTTCCAAATCCCAACCGTACTTGCTACGGCAAATTGATTGCTGTCTGGAGAATACGCGATCGCGGTTATACGCCCTTTACCTATCCGTAACTTAACTCCTTCCGGCAAATTCAAGTTGGTATAGTCTTGGGCAGAAGCATCCGGCAGAAAGGATACAAAAAGGAACGATAAGGTAATGATGAATATCGTTTTCATCTGCTCACCTCCGAGTCATTCACTTTATTGGGATAAAACCAGATTAACTTACCCTACTTTTCCAAACGATAGGCGCGCTTACAAAGCACGCCTACCGAGTGGAATCAACTGCCCAAAAACAGGTAAATATTCAACGCTTCTGGACTTGGAAACTCGCGTCTAACGCCTTCGCAACCCGGACTTGTGATTCTTCGAGGTGTGCCAAACTGTAATCATCAAGTCGTCCTTGTGCATTCTGAAGCACGCCTTGTATCCGACTGTTGATCTGCCCGAGATGGTGACGTGCGAGCGACCTCGCGTCTTCAGGCGTTCCGCTATCCGCGTCCAAGACGAGTTTGATGAGATGCTTTAGGTGTTCACGTTGCAGGGCACGACGGAAACTGGAAATGAACGCATCTGTATTTGACCACTGCTTTTCGCCGACATTCCGATCCAGTTCTGTCCAGACCGCATCCGTAATGCCTGAGAAAAGTTCTGGCAGTGTGAATGCATCCTCACCCTTTGGAAATTTCAGTTCTGTGTCCTGAACGCGCGCGAGAACGTTCGGATAGAGCAGTCGTCCCAAAATACGGGTCTGATTATTCAGAATGGCATTATGCACTGGGTAATCCAAACGCGTAGAACTCCCACTACTGGACCCCCAGTCGCTCCAACGTGTGACGGCGAGACTGTTGAGTAGGTCAGCTGGGAAATCGAAGGCATTGTCCGAGAGGGCATGCGCTTTGAGGAACTCAAGAGCTTCGCGCTGTTTCGCCGCTGGGACAGGGACAAACGGTAAACGTCCGTTCTCATCGCCACGATGATCGCGATGGTGGTATTGTCCACCGATGTAACGGCTCGCAAGGTACATTGAAAAACCGTATTCGCCGAGCAGGGACCCGAAGGCACGCCTGACACGCTGATACCCCATTCCGTCTTTTGTAACCTTGTCAGCAATTTTGTCCCAGAGTTCGACGACAATCTCGCGTCGTTGTTTCGCAAAATCGAGCGGATCCGAACCGAGATCCCACCGGTTGACCAGCGGATCCAAATCCCTGTATTGATATGAGGACGCATCGCCATCTGTGCCGTACGTCAGCCCTGGTGCAGCGACACGGGAAGCGATTTCGCCTAACTCCTTTAATTCACCTTCAGGATTGCCAGCATTGATCGGTTTGTAGGCATACTCGACGACCCAATAATCCCAGGGACCAATGGTCGTTGTGTAGTAATCTCCCTGTTTTTCGCCTTCCGGTGCGATGTTTACAGCATCGTATTCCATCACGGAGCCGAGAAGGGCTTCATCGCTTTTCTTATTCAGGTCGTTAAGCGAATGGATCGTACTCGCTTTAAAGTTGTGCCGCAGCCCCAACGTATGTCCGACTTCGTGCATCGTCAGCGATTTAAGGGCTTGACCGATGAATTCTTCTGGTAACTCACCGTCCTCGCCGACCACACCCCGCGCCTGTAGCACGCTCGCCATGAATCCCATCTGGCGTGCTAAGCCGGATGCCATCTCACACCGGAACCGTGAGGAGTGATCTATCGGGTGGTCGCGTTCATGGTCAAGTTCATCGAAGTACGTCGTATACTCTCGCTGCCAGGATCTGATGAACCCGTCACTGATAAGGATATCCGCGTCCAATATCTGACCTGTCAACGGGTTCACGCGGGACGGACCAATAGCAAAGCCTGCATCAACGACCCAGCGGATCGTGTTATAGCGGGCATCTTCCGGGTCCCAATCCTCATAATCTTGCTGAATCCGCGCTTCAATCGCGTCAACAAAACCTGCCTTCTCAAACGCCTTGTTCCATTCGAGAATCCCTTGGCGAATGTACGGACGGAAACGATGTGGCACCGTTTTCTCGATATAGAAGATAATCGGATCCATCGGGGGCGAGAGTTTCGCTTTTTTATCTGCTTTTTCCAAATGCCACCGGTTGACGTAACGGATATAAGGGGCATCACTGGTTTGGAGTGAATAATCTTTGACCACGGTCATAAAATGTCCGAGCCGGTCGTCAGCGAGCCGCGGGCGATAGCTGTTTGCTGGAAGCTCTGCGAGGCTATAGTGCAGCGTTAACTGGATACCACGGCTGTCGGGGACGGTTGTCATAGAGCCACTTGCCGCGTAAACCGCTTGAACCCGCAGCTCAACGTTCTTTGGGAAACCCTTGATTGTTCCCCAAGTGCTACGCGTTTTATCGAATCGGGCACCTCCACCGATCCTACCTGCCATGGGCGGTAGATCAGACATAAAGACAGGCGAAATATTCACCAATAGACTCCGCCGTTGGGGATGTATGCTTTCGATTTTAAGAGAAAATAGCACAGAATCGCTGTAGCTGTAGTCCACCGCTTGGGCAGTCGGTGTCCCTTTATCAGCACGGAAACGCACATTTTTTCGCACGAGATGCACACGGTCACCAACACGCCGCCAAACGAGCAGCCACTCATCCATCGTCATCCCAGAGATGAGGTAGCCTCTCCCGAGCCCCCGTGAAAGGCTAATCATGCATAGAAAAGGCTTGTCCAATTGTGAGGGTTGAATTTCGCAATAGAGGTTCTCTTTCTTCTCGTATAGTTTGAAAAAGCCTTGGTAGCTTTTACTGTCTTCAGTAACTTTAGAAAAATCTTCAAACTCTTTTTTCTTTTTTGCGGGGGCTGCCTGTGTCTCGGGTTTTGCTGCTTCTTGCGCAGATACCGACAGGCAATAACCGCCTATTAAGATTAAACAGCTCCAAAAAGTCAATAGGTGTCGCATTCTTTCATCTCCTTATTTCATTGAGTTGTCTTTTTCGGTTTGGAGGCGTTCAAGCGTTGCCAACGCCTTCGCCAATTCAGCCTCGGCGCGTTGCCGTGCAAGAGCCTCTTGTTCAGCGCGTTCCTCCGCCTGTTCAGCACGTTCTTCAGGAGGCGCTAAATTGCTCTGTCGTGGGATCATACACGCCTAAAGTTCCATCGTGCTCACCGAGTTCTAAGTTTAGCACTGACGACGGCAGACGCTCGTTCACAAATACTATTTCCTCATACCTGCCATCAACCAGTCGAAAACCTATGAAATGCGGCTGTATTTGATGGAGTGGGTCATAAATGTAATACTCTTTCACTTTCAGAACAGACTCGTACAAATCTTTCTTCCCGGTTAGATCATGCCGAAACGTGCTCGGACTCGCAAGTTCTAACACAAAATCAGGGATATGAGATTCCTCCCATGTCAGGTACGTTCCTCGCTGCTTTTTCGCAACCCCTTGAACAACAAAAACATCCGGGGCAACCGATTTTGTATTATCGCCCATTTTGTAGTAGATTAACAGATCCCCAGAAACATAAACATCATCATGTTCCCGAAAGTGGTACTCAATTATCTACAGAAGTTCCATCAGGAGTTTGCGATGCCAATCTGTTTCTGCCATAGGTTTACCGTCCGAAGAAGGGTAGAGGGCTGTTGGAGCAGAAATGATTTTTTGCTGCATAGTTCTACCTCCTAAAAGGGGCATTAAATTGCATCGACTTTAGTCATTAAGGATAACACACAAGCAGTGAAATGTCAACTTTCAATTTCTTTTTTGACGACTTGCTATCCCCGTTTTATTGATAATGAACCCGGCGACTGCCATCAAATGAGAACCGTGGCCAATCGCGTTCCCAGTTTTCGGAGTCGTATGGAATGTAGTGGCACGCCAACGCATGCCTGCGTGTCCCCGGTTTCAAAACCTGTGCACCCCCATGAATCAATTTTCCGCTGAACAGAACTACATCTCCAGGGTTCACCAACACTTGGACCGCGTCCTTACCGTTTTCGCTGAAAACCTGTTTGACTGCGGGGAAATAACGGTTATGCTGTTGCAGTTCGTACGTCTCTCCCGGTTGCAATGTCATAGGCACGTCGCTTTTTGTAATTAATCTACCTCTGTGTGAGCCGGGCTGGACTATCAGCGGTCCGTTGTTTTCATCGACACGAACCATCGCAATCCATGCCGACATACAGTCTGGTAAGTAGTATTGATCTTGATGTAGTGGATGCTCGGATCCTTCATAAAAGTGCATCGTTTGAATGCCTTCGGGTTCCCCACCAAAACAGTCCGAGAGTGGCTTATGTAGGCGGACATCGATGAGCAAATCTAATACATAAGGATCATAGAGATGCTGGTTAAACGTTCGGGATCCGTACTTATCTTGCTGAAAGAACCCGTCAAGCTGCTTGCGTCCCGCGTGGAGGTCTTCAAGGTGTTCAACGAAGCGTTCGCATTCTTTACCCGCGAAGAGACTTTCGAGAACAAGATATCCGTTTTCCTCGTAGAACGTTTTTTGTGCAGGTGTTAAACCTGTTTCTTCAGGTGCCATCTTTCCTCCTTAAGAAGTTGCGGACACTTTTTGTGTGTCTCTCTTCATTTTAACACAATTATTTGGCGAAAATGTAGTTAAATCTTTTAAATGTACTTGATAGTTTTTCTTGAAGTTGTTAGTGTTAAAGTGAGTTCAACTTGTTACGGAGAACCCACGGCGTGTGCTGACTACTTTTAATCGAGTGAAAGGGCGATTTATGAAAAAAGTACCCAAGATTGTTGCAATTGGTGGCGGAGAAATTAGAGAAATGGAAACCGCTGCGATTGACAAACGCATTATTGAATTGACGGGTAAAACACAACCGAAGGCACTCTTCATTCCAACTGCCAGCGGCGACGCACCCGGATATATTGATACTTTTGAGACGGTTTACGGTAGGCATTTTGGATGTCAAACGCGCGCACTCAAGCTGACTCAAAATCCACCAGCCTTTGATGAGATGTCCGCACTGGTGTTGGACTCTGACCTTGTCTATGTTGGGGGTGGGAACACCTACAAGATGATGAAGTTATGGCGACAATTGGGATTAGATGCTGTGTTGGCGGAAGCTGCATCCCGCGGCATTGTGCTATCGGGTCTCAGTGCAGGTGCGATCTGCTGGTTGAGATACGGACATAGCGATTCTCGGTCTTTCTCCAGCAACCCGAAGTGGGACTATATCCGCGTCAGGGGACTTGGATTCATCAATGCAGTCTACTGTCCGCATTATCACTTCGAGAAGCGAGAAGCCTCCTTCTCACAGATGATCGCAAAACGGGGTGGTATCGGAATCGCCTGTGATAATAACGCAGCGATTGAGATTGTCGGCGAGCACTACCGTATTCTCACTTCCGCCCTTGATGGAAAGGCATACAAGCTCTTCAAACGTAGTGGAAACGTCCACATTGTGGAGTTACCTCAAAGCAGCGAGTATACCCCTTTAGCCGATCTTTTAAGGCGAGAATAACACTATAATTTTGTCTTTAATGCTCCCCAGACTGTTGACAATTTCCCTTTGGGCACAATGTGATTGAGAAAATACCGATGATTATCGCAAATGTCATAAGGTAGATTCCGCTTTTCATTGTGATTTCCCCATATATTGACAAAATAATAGATTGAGATGGTTTAAAAACTCGCTAACGGTCTACGATGCAATTTGTTGGAATAATACCATATTGCGTGGAATTTGTCAAAAAAGACAGCGTGGATTACATCAATTTTGCATTGACGATTTTGATTGCGTATGCTATGGTATTAACATATTTTTCAAGGAGGTAAGTCCATTCTCTTCGCGGCGAAATCCTGCTTTGTCAGGTCTCCGAAGTTTGGACAAAATATATATGAAAGTAGCAGCAATGTTTGGTGATCAAAAAGGTGGCGTAGTTGACAAACCGGATCCTCGCGCTGGTGGAGATATCGCCGTCGTCAAAATCCATGCCGTTCCGATGTGTACGGAATATAAAGGATTCATACATGGGGGCACAGGCGAGCACTTCGGTCATGAGGCCGCTGGCGAAGTCGTTGAAGTTGCGCAACCCGGCCGCGTCAAAGTCGGAGACCGCGTGGTTGTTCAACCCCAGAACACCTGTGGGAAATGTCAGATGTGTGTCATTGGTGAGCACATCCACTGTATGGGAGGCAGTCGTCCAAGTATCCGGGATCTCGTCGGAGAAGAGGTCGCTTCGGCAACTTATGCACAGTATATGCACAAAATGGAGGATATGTTATTTCCAATTCCAGATGATGTTAGTTATAAACACGCCGGGATGGCATGCTGTGGACTCGGACCGACCTTCGGCGCGATGGAGCAGATGCAAGTCAATTCATTGGATACGGTTATGGTTACCGGGTTAGGGCCCGTCGGGTTAGGCGGTATTATCAACGCCCACTATCGCGGTGCACGTGTCATCGGCGTAGAAAGCCATCCATATCGTGCTGAACTCGCGAAGAAGTTGGGCGCAGAGGTTGTCTTCGACCCGAATGACGAAGATATTCTTGATCAAATTCGGGATTTAACGGACGGCGTTGGAATCGACAAAGCAGTGGACTGCTCTGGCGCATCGGCAGCGCACCGGTTGATGGTTGATGCAGCCCGAAGAAAAGGACAAGTCACATTCGTTGGGGAAGGCGGCGAATTTCCACTTGCGGCGAGTCGAGACATGATTCGGAAAGGCTTAGTCTTACGTGGGAATTGGCACTACAACCTCGGTGTCTATCCAAAATTAATGAAGGTCATCCAAGATTCACCTGAAATTTTAGACACATTTATTACACACACCTTCCCAATGCGTGATGTACAGGAAGCGTGGGAACTTCAGGCGACAGGCGAATGTGGTAAAGTCGTGCTGCATCCCTGGGAATAGTCAGTTCTTAGGGTGCGCGTCTTAAAGGCGGCGGAGTTTCTGTTCAAGTGCTACTTTGCGCCGCCTTCTCGTATGCCGCGCGTGTCATCTCAAAGTCTAACGTCTTTCCGTCATCTACTTCCCTTGCGACGGTGAAGCCGAGCGACTCCCACAGTGCTTTTGAGCGCGCATTATCGGTATCAACATCCACTGGACAGAACCGATCGATTCCCAATTTTTCAAACGCGTGCGCCATCAAGCATTGCACGACCTCTTTGCCGTAACCTTTACCCCACAACGTTTTGTCCCAAATTCCGATGGGTGAGCGCATCACTTTTTCACCTGCAATCTTCGCCCGCTCTAAGTTCATCCATTGTAAGCATACCTCGCCAATGGTGCGTCCGCTTGCCTTTTCCACAATGGCAAACAGAAATCCGTCTTTTGCCATCACCTTACCCGCGCTTTTGAGATAATCGCTCGTCACAGGTTCGTCAGGCACGGCCCCTTCCATTGCATGTAGAAAATCAGGATCTCTGTAAAAAGGTACCGCAATATCAAAATCGGCATCCTTAAATGGCCGAAGTTTCAGACGTTCGGTTTCCAAGTGAATATTGTGCCCTGCAAAGTTATCTGGTTGTGTCATATTTAAAACCCCTCCATTAAGTTTTGAAATTGAGTGTCGTTTTGATACCTACGATTGTAACCGATCTGAGCGAGAGTATCAAAGCCGTCTCTGTTTTAAAGCAAAACTGCATCTACAAACCCTATAGACTCAATAAATATGTAAATTTGCTCAACACCGTCCAGTCATGGGCGTGGAACCCATCTGATGTATCCCACGCTTGATCGTATACAAGGTAAAAATCGCTCCCCGGGCGATAAATGTAATTGAGCAAAAAATTCGCGCTGACCCGTTCCGCGCTATCGTTCCACTGCGCATACAACTTGGTAAAGAAACGAGTGTTTAAGGCATAACTGATACGTGTCCCAACAACGTTTGTTGTAAATAGGTCGATTTCGGGGAGGTTAATCCAATTACGTTGGTATCGAGTTTCGATCGCGAGTTGATAAGTCATTCGCCACTGACTATCAAGGCTAACCCCCACGCGGTTGCCGTGAAAGTAGTCCCCATAATCCATGCGGACGAATACAGCAAACGGTCTGCTACTCTCGGTGAACCCTCTTAGCGAAACCTGATTCATCTCGTAATCGCCAGCGGGAATCTCAGCGTCGTTGATGCTGAAAGATTCATCGACACGGTCAAAAAACCTTCGGAAATCAAGATTGAGCCCGTCGTCTGAATACCGAATCATATCCGTGCTGATCCCGAAATCCCAACCGATGGTCGTATGATCGTGGTCGAGTAAGTAACCCCCAGAGAAACCAGCACCAACATCTCGTATACCGTAGCGATTGACTTGGGCTTCGTAGTTGGTATTCAACATGAGCGATCGTATGTCTCTGCGATGCATGAACCCCATTTTACTTGTAAATTGGGGCCCGATGTCGAGGTACGAGGCGTTAATGCGGAAATACTTGTTTCGCCAGTTATTTGAGAGGTACCATGCCATATCGCGTTCTTCTGGATCGGGCGACCAACTCCCAACCGTCATCGCACGCATCCGCCACTGATCGTGTGGTCTAAAAAACAGGTCTACCCCACCGTTGCGATGATAATCGCTACCGAAATCGCTCTGCCGGTTGGTAAGAATGAAGCCGACGGTCGAATCGCTGAGAATGTCCCGCTGCATTCTGAGCACAGAGAAGTTCGTCATAGGAATTTCCCCGGAAGCAGCGGTCGTCATGTTGAGCGCGCCGACACTGTAAGCACCGACCTTTCCCGTCAGTTTACCGCCACCAAGGAGCCGGACCTCTCTTTCATCTTCGATTCCGATGCTACGGCTGTAGAAAACCGACAACGGCGGTGGACCGAAGTCTCCGATGCCTGCCCCGAATGCAAACAGCCCACTCCCCTCAAGGAAGAAATCGCGCCGCTCTGGAAAATAGAGGCTAAACCGTGTGAGGTTCACCTCTTCCTGATCCGCTTCTACCTGTGCGAAATCGGTGTTGAGTGTTAAGTCCAACGTCAAGTTTGAGGTTATGCCATATTTCATGTCAATTCCGATATCACGTTCGGTGGTGCGCTGCCAATTTTCATCATCAAGGTTACGTCCCAAACCGCCGAGAAGATACGGTTTTAGATTAAAATATGATGGAGACGCGATACCCTGAAGTCCGGTGAGTTTGCCTTGATATATTGGATGGTACGTCCCGGGCCAACTCTGGCTTCGCGGCACCTGAATCCATTGTGTTGTTTCGTTTGTCCGTTGTATATTGCGTCCAAAATTTACACCCCAAACCATCGAATCGTCTTTTTTGAACCGTAACTGATTGAAGGGAATCGCGATTTCGACTGTCCAGCCTTTTTCGTGTTGTCGTCCCGCAGCTTCCCAGATACAGTCCCAACTCCCGTTGAGGTTCTCGCCGCCATCAGTAACAGCGGTGTCTGATAGCGCGCCGAGTGCATTCGTCCGAAAGAAGAAACATTGTCGCTTATCACCGTAGGTGTCGAGCATAATGTAAACATTATCATTTTGCCAGAGTTGCCCGTCGCGCCGCATTTCGTTGGCAACAATCTTGTGAGGTTCGGAATCGTAGCACTCAAATCCGATGTAAAGTTTTTCCGTGTCATACAACATGCGGACTTCTGTGCGTTCGGTAGTCGGCTGTCCTTCGTCGGGTGATTGTTGGGTAAAGTCGTCAATCATTTGGGTCTGAGACCAGGCTTCTTCGTTAAGGTGCCCATCAATTTCGATTGCCTCATGCGTTAGCAGCGGTTTGATTTCTTTGTTGGCTTCAACATTTAGGTTCGCTGCGGCAATCGCCGCGAATATCAGAAGAACGATTCTGTGGCGCATCTTTTCTCCTCTTTTAGGTTTTTCTTACCTGCAAACGTGATATTTTGTTGTCTTTTAAAAAAGAAAGACCCTCACCGAAATCTCATTTTGTGGCGTTCAGTGATGGGCGTTATATTGTGTAATTCGGAAAGTGTTTTATGCTTCACTTACTCGCCCACCACTGCGCGACACATGGCAATACCAATCAGCACGACACCAAGACCGATGAACGTGCAGCGGCAATTTTTATGCATCAGTGTGATAGACGATAAATAAAACATCCGAGAGTCCTATTTAGAATTCATATATGTTAAGTATTATAACATATTTTAGGGATAGGTGTCAAATTTTTATGATTTCTATTGACACTAAAACATTTAACCTTCAGGTTTCTGAAAAATTCATATTTCTTTAAAAAAAGCGAAGTAGTTCACAACTAAAGATGAAAATGAATAGTTGTCTCTCAGTTTTACAACTTCGGAAAACTTGACGAGACAGCGGATGTGGATTATAATAATTGGCAAGACGCGTGTTGAAACCGAAACTTGGAAATAAAGGGAGATATTTCATGAAAGGCTTGATCGTTCTTAGTATGTTTACGACACTCATATTAGCGTTTGGCATTCAAGGCGTTGTCAGTGCTGAAGATGATACCGTTCCAGTAGCTGCAAGGTACGATATCGCTATCAGTGAGATGATGTACGCCACCAACGCCGACAAACTTCCGCAGTGGATTGAACTTCACAACAGAAGTGGAAAGAAAGTTAGCCTTGAAGGATGGGAAGTTACAATCAAGAACCACCCAGCGGATAAGTCCGTCCTCGCCACCACGCTCACCTTCACTTTAGATGCAAAGGTACTCGATAGAAACCAAGTGCTGTTGCTCGTGACTGAGCAGGGGCCCAACTCTGGTGTCGGAACTGCAAAGGGCGACCTTCGATCAGACCGTATCGTCATCCTAAAAGACCTTATTGGTGGCACACCGGGGTATCGCCTCTTGAGCCAAACCGCCTTCAAAGTTACCCTTATGTCAGCGGCTGCCACGAAAACCGGGCACAGGACACCAAGCGACATCGCTGGTAACCTCGGGGAAGTCCCCGAATGGAAGTTTCCGTTGATTGAGGGAAACCGACGGAGTTCTATTATTCGAGCGTATGCGGGTAACAACGCAACAGGGGATCCATTCGATGGCACAGCAGCAGACGGTTGGGAACTTACCGCGAAAAAAAGGTCGCGGTATATAACACAGCACAATACCTACTATGGGCACCGCAGCGATCACGGCACACCGGGATATCGCTCACCTGCTCCTTTGCCTGTGGAACTCTCCAAATTCCGTCCGGAACGTCTCGACAACGGCGAAATCGTTATCCGTTGGATCACACAATCCGAATTGAACAACGCTGGATTCAATATCCTCCGTAGTGAAAAACGGAACGGTGAATTCACGCAAGTTAACACGAAATTGATCGCAGGTCAAGGTACCACAAGTGAGGAAACAACTTACGAGTGCAAAGATACATCTGCGAAGCTCAATGTCGCCTACTACTACCAGATTGAATGTGTTTCCGTGGACGGGACCCGTCAAACACTCCGCATGAGTCGTCTCAAAGGGCATATTAGTCGTTCTCGTTACTTTGAAGTGGACCCATTTTGGTGGAGAAATTTAAATCGGTAAAAGTAAATCTCCAAATTGTGCCCTTTTAGTGCACACCCAACATTATATGCATAGTGAAATATGTCTATAGCAGTGCCTTTTCCTTTGTCTTTCTTTTAAGGTATCCATTTATGAAAATGGGCAGAATATCTTTACTCAGTTTGCTAACTTTGACGGTTCTGTTCTCATGTGCGAGGGTTCCTCAACAGGGCGTTGAAATTTTTGAGAAGAGCGTCGATTTTACGGTGGTCCGTGTGGAAGGTAGACATGGGGCTGCGAGCGGCTTTTTTGTGGAATCTGACAAAATCGCAACAAACATTCACGTCGTCGCACATCCCGGACCCGTTTTCATAAAATCTGCTGACCAAAAGGAAGTCTGGACTGTAGAAGGTGTCACGGCGTTTGATGTTAAAAATGATCTCGCTATCTTAAAAATTGCCAGCGAAGGTACGCCGTCTCTCCTTGGCGACAGCGATGCTGTGGGCGTAGGCGATACGGTTATTGCTACAGGCTACCCGGGTGGAACGTACAAGGTCACGCGGGGGATCGTCCATCGTGTACGCAATAACGATAAATGGCTCCAAATGGAAATCGCGCTTTCGGGGGGCAGCAGCGGCAGTCCTGTACGAGACAGTGAAGGTCAGATTATAGGAGTTGTTTCTGCCGTAGAAGATCCTTACAGTTATGTCATCCCTTCAAATACGCTACAAACATTACTTGACCGATCGGGGCCTGTAGAGCCTTTGACACAGTGGCGTAAGCGAGAACCTATTCGCGCCTATATTTACTCTGTTCGAGGGCAACGTAAATACAATGCAAATCACTATGACGAAGCCATAGCCGATTTTGATAAAGCCATCAAACTATACCCTCAGAAGGCGGATGCCTACTACAATCGAGGGCTTGCAAAATTCACGCTTGGAGACCTTGAATTCGCTCAAGGAAACCTGGCAGAAGCTTGGAAATTATATGAAGCCGGAATTGAGGACAGCACGCAAGCCATCAAACTTACCCCTGAGGATGTCTATGCGTATCACAATCGCGCGGGTGGAAAGTTCCGACTCGGTCAATCCACGGCAAATCAAGGAGATATAGCGAAAGGACAACGGTACTATCGAGGGGCAATCCAAGATTGGACACAAGTTATCAAACTCAATCCCGAACTTGTCGATCCGTATAACAATCTCGGAATAGCAAAGGCGATCCTCGGTGAATCTAAAGACAGTCAGGGAGACATCGCAGGCGCGCAGGAATTATATGCTGCAGCGATTGAGGACTGCACGCAAGCCATACGGTTAAACCCAGCGTATGCCGAGCCATATATCAATCGTGGTTATGCCCAGTTCCGCCTCGGTAAGACGAAAGCAGATTACGGAGACATGGCGAGTGCGCGGGAATTATATACGGCGGCCGTTCAAGACTTCACCGAAGCAATACAATTGGACCCAGAGAATGCCTATGCCTATGGGAATCGCGGTGTTGCCAAAGCTGCGCTTGGTAACGCTGAAGAGGCGATACGCGACTTTGATGCAGCCATCGGAATTAACCCCGAATATACCGAAATCTACTACGATCGCGGGCGTGCAAAAGAAGTTCTCGGGCAAAAGAAAGCCGCACAAGCAGATTTTGAGAAGGCGAAGGAATTGAACCCGAATGTTGAAAAGTAATACCATTTTTGTTAATAAATTTCTCTTATGTAACGTGAGTTTGAAAATAAAAATTGGAGTTCCCGTAGGTGTTTTGCTTGGGTGTTTCCTTAGGTTGAACGGAGACCTCCTAAAAAAAAATCGCATACAGCACAGAATGTTCTTTACTTTTCCCTAAAAATTTTGTATAATC
>CAZQIP010000108.1:0-10525 GCA_964593655.1 uncultured bacterium
CTTCATTGCCGATGGAGGGGACGCGCTTCTACCAAGCGAAAGCGTAAGTGGCGGTTTCTGGAGATTATACGGACTGTCCTACATTTGGGCAATGGGCGTTCCACGTCTGAATATGGATGCGATCAGCAATCACCGCCCGACCGCCGTGGTGATTGATTGGGTCTTTATCATCACCTACCTGCTTTCCTTCATTCCGCTCCTGTTTACCTTTGATGCGCTCTCTGGGGAACGAGAACGAGGAACGCTGCGACTGTGCCTTGCAAATCCCATCTCGCGTCCCGCTCTATTAGTAGGTAAATTCCTTGGCTCGCTGGTCGCAGTCCTCATTCCTTTCTATTTTGCCGTGTTGTTCAATCTCGCCATCATTTCTACCGAGAGTTGGACGCAACTCAGTGGGGCAGACTGGGGACGTGTAGGGCTCATCGTCCTCATTGCTTCTTGCTATGCTGGTATCTTCGTGGCAGTTGGACTCATCGTCTCTGCGATGACACGAGAAAGCCGGTTAAGTCTCGTTGTCCTATTGCTAATATGGGTAACTGTTGTGGTGTTTATGCCCTCAACCCTCGGCACCCTCTCAACAAAATGGATGCCCCCCGTCCAAACGCACCATCAATTTCGGATGACAAAAGGGACCGCCTTCGACCAAATTAAGAACGATTTCCTGAATAAAAGGGAAACTTTAAAAGAACGCCGTCAATCAGCAGGCACCTCTCAGGAAGAAGTTGCAGAGGTGGACACTTCAGAATTAGAGATCCAGCGGGAGTTCGTTAGCAAAGATATGGAGACGCGTGAACGGCTTAGCCGCCAGCATCTCGCTGCACAAAGTGCCCAGGTGCTGCGTGCAAGACAGATAACCCGGTGCTCCCCCGCGGCGATTGTCCAATATGCCCTTGAATCCATGGCAGGTACAGGTTTTAATCGCCATTTGCAGTTCTTAGAACATTGCCATCTTCATATCCGTCAGTTCCGAAACTTCATCGTTGAAATGGACAGAGCGGATCCAGAAAGCCTTCACGTCATCGGCATCCCGAAAGGCATGTCAGAAAAGCCTGTCTCATCAGAGGCTATCCCAACGTTTGAGGATAAGTTAACTTTTCAAGATACGCTCAACTCGGCTATAATGGATATACTGTTGCTCATTTTACTGCTCAGTGTGTCCCTTTCAGGTGCCTTCCTCGTCTTCTTGCGTTCAGAGATATAAGCCGTTGAGAAGGCTTAGCGAAAAATTATCACAACTTGCAGCGAACTATTCTACTGAATAGTTCACGTATTCAGGTAATTCATCATGAATAAATTCTCAACAGGTTGTATTTTTTTAAACCGCCCCGCGAAGAATCCCGCTCATTAAGTTAAAATCAAATTGAGGACTGTCTATGCGATCGGATCTATCAATGCACACTGATTTGAAAGATGAAGAACTCATCCAACTTGTACAAACCGGTGATGAATCCGCGTTTACAGAGTTGATGTCGCGTTACAGTCCTCGCGTCTGGAAAGTGGTTGTCGCAAATTCGAGACAACGTCGGGATGCTGAAGAGATACTCATGGACATCTGGCGTGCTGTCTGGGAAAACATCAGCGGACTCCGCGATGTCGGAAGTTTTGGTGCCTGGTTACAGCGCATCGCTTATAACGCTTGCACCAGATACTACGCGTCTGTCCATCATTCAAGGAGTGAAATTCCACAGAGTTCCGCGGATCTCACCGATCACATTGATCAGGACGCGGTCGCACGTTTTCGGGAAACAGAACTCTGTAACGATCTAAGAGAAGCAGTGTTTCACCTGCCAGATAAAGTGCGGAACGTTGCGATTCTATACTACTTGGAATTGTGGAGTATCAAGGAAATTCACGGCGAACTTGGATTAGCGATAGGCACTATCAAGACTCAATTAAGACGGACACGTGAACTCCTACGCAAGGAATTCGGTGTCGAACTCATAAGAGAGGGAATTATGTCAGCGAAACGAGAAGGATCCAAACACACCAGACCCAGAATCAAGGTTATTGGTGTCGGTGGCGCGGGCAGCAACGCTGTTAAACGCATGATAGAGACCGGTTTGACAGACATTGAATTTTACGTTGTGAATGTAGATCAGCAAGCACTCGAGAAGTGCAAAGCGGCGATACCGGTGCTGATCGGCGTTAACACGACACCCGGGTATTGCGGAGCGAATCCAGAGGTAGGGAAAAAGGCAGCTGAGGAAGACAAAGAAAGACTCGCTACCATCGTTGCAGACGCAGACCTTGTCTTTATCATTGCTGGAATGGGTGGCGGAACGGGAGCGGGTGCTGCGCCTCTGATTGCCTCCCTCGCTCGAGAACAGGGGGCTTTAGCGGTAGGCGTTGTGACGCGTCCGTTCAATTTTGAAGGTCAACGTCGCGCCGAACAAGCAGAACAAGGATTACAAGAGCTTCAAGGAAATGCTGATTCCGTTGTTGTGGTACCAAACCAACGGCTGCTTGACCGGATGGATGGGTCATTGAAAATACGTGAAGCGTTCAGCCTCAGCGATGAAATGCTGCTCCGAGGTGTCGAAAGTATCACAGAATTTCATACCAGTACCATGCGTAGTGCATAAACGGTTCAATTGTATTCTCCTGAATCTTATGGTATAATATATCCTGTTGCTTAACGAGGACGCTTGTTTCTAACACCGTTGCGTCCTTGTAACAACTTTAGCTAAATGCGCTATTATACCTTAAGACTCAGGAGAATTTTTTATGCGAAATCTGCGGGGACCCTACAAACTTATGTTGGCTCTACTTGTATGCGTTTCCTTTTGTTCAGCAGCACCAGAAACTAAAGCCGAAAAGGATATAGAGATGAAAAAAAATCGAATCCAAATATACTCAGAAAACCCGCGTTACTGGCAATATAAAGGTAAGCCGGTTCTGCTAATCGGTGGTTCCGTTGAAGATAATCTGTTTCAGATTCCGAATCTCAAAGCACATCTCGAACTGTTGAAGTCTGTTGGTGGCAACTATGTACGCTCCACAATGAGTTGGGTGGATGAAGGCGATGTGCCACCCTTCAAAAAAGTCGGCGACCTATACGACTTAAATCAGTGGAACGACGAATTTTGGAACCGTTTTCAGAACTTCATCACATGGACGCATGAGATGGATATTATCGTCCAGATTGAGGTGTGGGCAACTTTCAATTATTACCGCGAGCCGTGGGCGGAAAATCCCTTCAACCCCAAAAATAATAGCAATTACACAGTAGAAGAGACAGGGTTACCCACTGCTGTTAACAGCCATCCTGTTGCCACGGGAAACAACTTTTTCTGGTCTGTCCCGAAAGAACGTAACCAGGAAATCGTCTTGAAATATCAGGAAAAATTTGTGGATAAACTGCTCTCCGAGACACTTCCGTACGGGCATATACTCTATTGCATGGACAACGAAACTGCTGTCACGGCTGCGTGGGGTGAATACTGGGCAACGTATATTCAGAAACAAGCATCGGCAGCGGGACGCGTCGTTGAAACCACCGAGATGTGGGATCCGTGGGACCTATCCGATGAGAAGCATAAAGCGACGTTTGACCATCCTGAAACTTACTCGTTCTGTGATATATCGCAGAATAACCATCAGAAGCGGCAACGGCATTGGGATAATGCCCAGAAAATTCGAGCAAAACTCTCGCCGATCCGTCCCATTAATAATATTAAGATTTACGGTGCTGATGGCGGACGGTTCGGGAGTACCCAAGATGGATTGGAACGGTTTTGGCGAAATATTTTCGGCGGATTTGCCTCGGCACGGTTCCATCGTCCTGACAGTGGTGTTGGCTTGAACAAAACGGCGCAAGCACACCTTAAGAGTATGCGCGCTATCACAGACAAAATGGATATCTTCACGTGCGAACCGCACAATGCGTTGCTTTCTAATAGAGCAGATAACGGCGCGTATACCATCGCAAATCCAGGACGGGAATACGCTGTCTATTTTCCGAATGGCGGCTCGGTCGATATCAACTTGAGTGCTATGAAAGATGCTGAAATGCTAACAGTAAGATGGCTCAATATCGCTAAAAGTGAGTGGACACCGGAAGCGGAAGTTCCGTTCAGCGATAGCATAACCCTGTCAGCTCCGACCAAAACGCATTGGGCAGTCTTGATTCAAAAAAAATAAGGTAATTATAAGGCGAAGCTGCCAATTTCTGGTTCAGAAAATATTCCATTTTTTTTGCATTCTCTATAATCTTGTGATATAATATATACCGTAGTAGTGTGAGGTTGCGAGTTAAGTTTTCTGTTCACTACCCCCGTGTGCGACTCGTGTAAAGCTGCAGCACGATACGGGCAAAAAACAGACTGACGGACGCTTGGGAGAGACATATTTGAGTGTAATGAACTGCCACAGGTAAAAGCGTGGGTTCGCAAAACACACTCTCAAAAATAAAGAGTCAACTTTGGTTGAGAGGGCTGCTTGGGTCCCTCTGTGGAGCAGATGTAAGACGTTTCTTCGGAGATGCCAACTGCTACGAAGCACAAGCCCAATCCTCATAGGTTTGGGTGCCTTGACTTTATGGGAGCAACCGTCATGTTCAAACATCGGCTCAATCAATTCAAAAATGAAAATGTCGGGATGTTTGACCTCGCTTCTATCGGGATAACACTTGCACTTGCGATCTGTATCGGATATTTCGGGGGTAAGTGGATCGGTGGAAAATTAGGCAACGCAGCGGTTGGATCCTTCATCGGTTTCGGTATAGGGGTCGCCGCCGGATTCATGGAGATGTTCCGTTCAATCGCACGCTGGAATCGACGGCTTGCGCGCTTAGTAAAAAAACGCCACGACACTTCAGGACAAGCACAAGACACCGAAGAAGCGTAGCAAAGGAGCTGCTTAGGTGGATCCCGTGAAATTAGAATTTGGCGATCGATCCATCCGTCATATCTACATCTTGACGATTTGCCTTACCGTTGTTATTGCAGCAGTGTTGTTGGTTTTCAAACGTCTTGCGCTCCCGAGTTTTTTGATTGGCAGTGCTATCAGTTTGAGTCTGTTCTGGTCGCTTGAATTCGCTGTTCGGCGACTTATGCGTCCAGGGAAAACGAGGCGCGCAAAGTATTTGCTGGGTTTCATCGCGATCGGTAAATACGCGGTACTTGGCGGATTGCTCTATCTTCTGTTTAAAATGGAGTGGATGAACATTTACGCACTCGCTGGCGGGATCGCCTTAGTACAAGGTGCTATTATTATCAAAGCGATTAGCCTTGCAGTGTCCATCCTTTCCAAGAAGGATTCTAGTCACTCGTGAGGTGAAGTTTTCAAATTGACTCTTAACAGGAAAGCACTAAAAAAAACACCGCTACCTTACTATAAGAGACACCGTAATAAAATATGAAAAAGCTATCGTTTATCTGCTTGGTTGTGGGACTCAGTTTGGCAATAGTCGTCGGGAGTTTCGCAGCCGAGAATGGTCACCGTAGTTTGCTCTCTCCGATTTCACAGCTTTTACCGGATGAAATAGTCCCGGAACCGACTCGGTGGCATCAGCCCGATCTCATTCCTAACACATACTTTGCTGTTCTTGTCTTAGCACTGCTTTTTATTTTCGCCACCCGGAAGTTGAAACGGATACCTGAAGGGAAAGGACAAACCCTGTTAGAGGTGTTTGTCGGTGGTATTATGGACTTCTTCGGGCGGATTTTAGGCGATCACGGCAAAAAGTATGTTCCATTCGTCGGCTCCTTCTTTATTTTTATTGTCGCCCTGAACTATCTCGGAATCATTCCAGGGCTTCAACCCCCAACAGCAGATTTGAATACAACGCTTGCCCTCGGTATAACGGCTGTATTAGGCGTTCAAATTATTGCTATTAAAGAGAACGGGATAGGAGGCTATCTGAAACATTTAGCTGGTGACCCACCGTGGTTGGGCTTTTTAATGTTCCCGCTTGAAGTTGTTGCCCAATTATCGCGGGCAGGTTCACTTGCTGTCCGGCTGTTCGGAAACATTTTTGGTGAGAAAGCGGTGGTGATTGAACTCACAAAACTCGGACTTATTGTGCTGATTGCAGATACCATACCGATTATTCCGGTGCAAGTGCCGATGCTGTTCTTCGGGCTGTTTGTTGGTTTCCTACAGGCATTCGTTTTTACTATTTTAACAACTATCTACATCGTGTTGTTTATAGAACACCATGACGACGCGCATGAAGCGCATCACTAATTTTCTGGGGCTTGTAGGGACGGGGTAACCCCGTCCCTACAAATCCGTATCCGTCCAAGGAGGACATTTCATGATTTATTTAGCAGTGTTGGCGTTCGGTGTAACTTTGGGATTGCCGATCGCTGTCATTTTCGCCTCAAGAGCACAAGCAAATGCCGCAAGTACTGCTCTTGAAGGCATCGCACGTCAACCCGATGCCGCACCGCAGATCCAAACTGCAATGATTATCGGCTTGGCACTCATTGAGTCGCTCGTTATCTATTCGCTTTTGATGTTCTTCCTCTTATATGGTAAACTGCCAGAGGGCGAAATCCTCAAAGAGATGATTGATGCAGATGCGAAACGAGTTGCGACAGATGTCAGAAGCGGAAATTAAATAACGCCTGACTGAAGACGTATGGCACGGTTTGCGAGCCGAGACGGGTCATCCAGACGACACGCACAAACGGATACGTCTTCAGTTTCAAAAATAGAGTACAGCAGACTTATGCAAAACACCAAGCATAGGGCAACACATTACGTCCTATATACAGCGATTTTAATGGGCATCTGTCTCAACGGTGCGTTCGCTGCTGAGGTACCAGCCGGTGGCGGACTCCTAAGCCAGCTCGGAATTGACCCGCAGACGATCCTCATCCAAGTTATCGGCTTTCTGATTGTGCTTGCCGTACTTTGGAAGTTTGTTTTCGGTAAGGTTGGTGGACTTTTAGACGAACGTAGAGAAGGAATCGCCACACAGTTAGAGCAGCTGCGGACGGATCGCGAGGAGTTAGACCGCCTCACCGCTGAGACGCGTCAACGCCTTGCCGATATCGAAACCGAGGCACAGACCAAAATCCAAACTGCGATTGAACAGGGAAACGCTGAACGCCAGGACATTCTCGCGCAGGCGCGACAAGAAGCAGAGGATGAGGTCGCAAGAGCCAGAGCAGAAATTCAGCGTGAGAAAGATGAGGCCATCTCCGAACTACGCGGTGTTGTCGCTGAGCTCGCTATTGATGCCGCCAGTAAAATCATAAGCGAGGAACTCAACGCAGAGAGACATCAGCATATTATTGACGCATCTATTAGCAGGTTGCCAGCGGACTCGCGTTAGGCAGAAGGTGTACCATCACGATGATTATGAACGTGTGATTCCTGAGATGCTGGATAGCGATATAGACTCTTAAGAATCGGATACATCTTCAGTCGCATCGGAATTTACCAAACACCATCGTGAAACGAAGTGGAACGATGCCCAGGGGCTCATAATTAGAAAAAGGTGAAAACGAACTATGAGAGACATTCGGGTTGCAAAACCTTATGCGCGTGCCCTATACGATGCAGCGTTGGAACAAAGTGCGTTGGCGTCTATTATCGCGGATATAGATACGCTGCGAGAATTAATTGAACAATCCGAGGAATTCACGCAATTAATCCAGAGTCGCGTGCTATCTCCACAATTTAAAAGCGAGACGTTTCAGGCACTTTTCGCCGACGCAATGCAGCCGCTGACGATTAATTTTTTCAAACTCCTCGCATTAAAGCAGCGCGAACGTTCCCTCATCGCAATTATGGATGTCTTTTCAGCGATTGTTGACGAAGCCGCGGGTAGGCTCGTCGCAAAAGTGACGACCGCTGTGCCTATAACGTCAGCGCAAGAAGAACGGTTCATAGCGCAATTAAGCGCGTATTCGGGAAAACAGGTGCGGTTGGAAACCATAACCGATGCACAGATCCAAGGTGGGTTCATCGTGCAATTAGATGACACCGTTTTTGATGCAAGTGTCGCATCACAACTCCAACGCCTGAAGCAACAACTCGCAAAAGGGTAATCGTTATTGGTTGTCAGTTGTCAGTTATCAGTTAAGAGGCGATTTTGTAACAATTTATACCTATTTGGTGTCTGCCGAGAGCGGATAGATTATTACAATACATCTCTTAACCGAAAACCGAAAACCGAGGACTGATAACCATGCCTCACAGAGGACTGAAAATATGGCAAGAGAAGTCCGACCGGACGAAATATCAAATATCCTTAAACAACAACTGCAACAGTTTGAACAAGACGTGGATGTCTACGATTCTGGCACCGTGCTGGAGGTAGGTGATGGCATCGCGCGGGTGCATGGACTTGCCAATGCGATGGCAAGCGAAATGATCGAATTCCCTAACGACATCTTCGGCATCGCTTTCAACCTCGAAGAAGATAACGTCGGGTGCGTTCTGTTCGGCGAAGACCAACTCATACACGAAGGCGACACCGCCAAACGGACCGGAAGACTACCGGAAGTCCCCGTCGGCGAAGCACTCCTCGGGCGGATTGTTGACGCGCTCGGTCAACCTATTGACGGTTTGGGCGATATTGAAACAGAACACCGACTCCCAGTGGAACAAAAAGGGTTGGGCATCGTTCAACGGCAACCCGTTGGTGAACCGCTCTATACAGGCTTAAAAGCTATTGATAGTCTAACACCGATCGGGAGAGGGCAACGTGAGCT
This sequence comes from uncultured bacterium, assembly GCA_964593655.1. Lineage (GTDB taxonomy): Bacteria > Poribacteria > WGA-4E > WGA-4E > WGA-3G > WGA-3G. Next base: position 8,667 of record CAZQIP010000108.1, read on the forward strand.
GATTATCGGTGACCGTCGAACCGGTAAAACCGCTATCGCAATTGACACCATCCTGAACCAGAAGAACACAGATGTCTATTGCATTTATGTCGCTATCGGTCAAAAAGGGTCTACTTTAGCACAAGTGGCTGCTACGCTTCGCGAACATAACGCGCTGGAGTATACGACTATCGTCTCTGCGCCTGCAAGTGCACCGTCACCGCTTCAATACCTCGCACCTTATTCCGGGACTGCTATGGGCGAATACTTCAGGGACAATGGTAAACACGCGCTTATTATCTACGATGACTTGACGAAACACGCATGGGCATATCGCCAGATGTCGCTGCTTTCACGCAGACCACCAGGGCGCGAAGCATACCCGGGTGATGTGTTTTACCTACACTCACGTCTCTTAGAACGCGCCGCAAAACTCAGCGACGAACTCGGTGGTGGTTCCCTCACGGCTCTACCGATTATTGAAATCTTTGAAGGAGATTTAACGACTTATATTCCGACGAACGTTATTTCTATCACTGATGGACAGATATACCTCACAACAGATCTGTTTAACCAAGGCGTGAGACCTGCGATTGATGTCGGATTATCTGTTTCCCGTGTCGGCGGAGATGCACAAGTCAAAGCCATGAAAGCGGAAGAGGTCGCGGGTACCCTTAAAATTGACCTCGCGAGTTTCCGAGAAGTTGCGGCCTTCGCGCAATTTGGGTCGGATTTGGATGCATTGACGCAGTCCCTGCTCCTACGCGGGACACGGCTCGTTGAGTTGCTGAAACAGCCGCAATACCAACCGATGCCTGTAGAACGGGAAGTCGCCTCTATCTTCTGTGGCACCAACGGTTATCTTGACGATGTGCCAGAGACAGAAGTCGCACGGTTTGAATCCGAATTCCTGCAATATCTTGACAGGAATCACGCAGAAATCCTTTCAGAAATTGCAGAGACCGGTGTACTCAGCGATGAGTCGCTTGAAACCATGCACACGGTTGTCAAGGCATTTAAAGAAAATTGGAGTGAAACGCCTGTATCAACACCAGCACAAACGGACGCACCCACCGAATCAGAGGACGCGCCCACAGAAGGTGAATAACCATGGCAACGCTACGAGAAATTCGGCGGCGCATCGCCAGCATTAAAAACATTGAGCAAGTTACCGATGCGATGCGCGTCGTCGCTGCAGCGCGGCTCCGCCGTGCCCAAGAAAATATTATGGCGACTCGCCCCTACGCTGATAAACTCAACATGGTCTTAGGACACCTGATTTCGCAGATGGACGTTGAAAATGAAGCACTGACACATCCGCTGCTTGAAACGCGTGAGATAAAGCACGCCTGTATTGTCTCCGTCTCCGCTGACCGCGGATTGTGTGGCAGTTTCAACAGTAACCTTATTCGGACCACTACACAACGTATAGAACACTATCAAGAAAATGGCGCGGATGTAACGCTTATTTGTATAGGGAGACGCGGGCACGAGCATTTTGTGCGCCGCGGCTACGACATTACCGATTCATACATCAATATTTTCCGCCAACTTGAATTCCAAACAGCCGTTGACGTCGTCCACGAGTTTGAACATCTCTATACCGACAAAAAAATTGACAAAGTTGAGGTTATCTACAACAATTTCAAGTCTGCCATTCTCCAGACCGTGCTTGTTGAGCAACTCCTTCCGTTAGAGCCCGAAATACCAGAAGGTGATGAACTTTTTCTCGATTATATCTATGAACCGGGACAGGTGGAACTCTTTGAAATGCTGCTTGGAAAACACTTGAATATCCAAATGTGGAAAGTGCTCCTGGATTCCAACGCAGCGGAGCAAGCCGCAAGAATGGCGGCGATGGAAAACGCCACACAAAAGGC
>CAZQIP010000109.1:0-10710 GCA_964593655.1 uncultured bacterium
GGTATTAGAGGCACAATTAGAGGTAAATGTTGCGAGTAATATTCGGAACGCCCCGGGGATAGATGTCTGGCGTGCGGGTTTCAACGATTCGGGTGTTTCCAATCACAACCGCGTTGTCGAACGCCACACGTCTCGGTATGGTGCGTATTGGAAAAGTTACGACTTTGCTGGGAGTGTAGGTTCGCAGAATGTCTTCACACATCCGCTTGATTTCACACATGACGGTGGTGAAATTATCTTTAATCTACCCAACGGGCTGCAGGCGTACTTACTGGTTGACGCGAATGGTGCCCGGTTGGACGACGCTCCGATTAAGATTGTTTCTAACCCCGCAGCGAACGATCCTACGGTTCGGAACGGTCTCTCGTGTATTGGGTGCCATACGCAAGGCATGAAAACGTTTACAGATAGCGTCCGAGCAGCAATTGAACAGGATGAGAACCCACCGTATAACAAAGCACACGCACTCCGCCTCTATCCTGAGCAGTCGGTGCTTGATGATCTGGTGGTAAAAGATACGGAAAGGTTCCAGCAGGCACTGGAAAAGATTGGGGGGCCGTTCTCGGATGACGCATCCAAACAGCAATTCTTCAAGCGATGTGAAAACGAGCCGATCCAACGGTTTCATGAGTTATTTCAGGCACCCTTGGATGCCTCACATGCCGCTGCTGCTGTCGGATTAGAAACAGCGGAATTTCTCATACAGATCCGTGAGAAACAGAGCCTGAAAAATTTAGGATTACAGACCCTCACAGATGTGAACGGCACGGTAAAGCGGGATGCATGGACATCTAACTTTGACCAAGTGATTTCTGCATTGAATACTCCTGATAGCACCCTGCCGCCAGTTGTGCAGCGTCCAGAACTCATCCCTGGAGAGTCTGTCCATATTCCTGATGAGAACCTCCGAGCGGTAATTGAAGAAGCACTCGAAAAAGCCCCTGGTTCCGTTATTACAGTAGCAGAAATAGCAACATTAACAACCTTAAGCACAAGTGATAGGGATATTAAAGATTTAACAGGCATGGAGCACGCTGTCAATTTAGAAGAGATGTGGATTGAGGATGCCCATATATCAAACCTTGCGCCCTTGGCAGGGCTTACAAAACTGAGAAAATTAGATACCATAAAAACTGATATATCCGATATTTCACCCCTTGCAGGATTGACAAACCTAACGCGCCTTAACTTATATGCCAGCCGTGTAACCGATATTTCACCTTTAAAAAGTTTAACGAAACTCACCTGGCTCGGTTTTCGATATGTTCATGGAATATCAGACTATTCACCGCTGGCAGGGCTAACCAATTTGAAACATCTCGACCTTTTCAGAAATAGAACCTCGGATATCTCAATGCTCGCCGGCTTGATAAACTTAGAAACGCTTATACTAAACGAAAACAACATTGTAGATATCTCACCACTCGCCTCCTTACAGAACTTAGAAACGCTTATACTAAACGAAAACAATATTATAGATGTCTCACCACTCGCCTCCTTACACAATTTGAAAACGCTCCTCCTTAATGTCAATAACATAGAGGATATCTCGCCCTTAGAGGATATACGCGAAAACTTGGAGATCTTCAGATGGCATAAAAACCCTGGCTATCCACAAGGTGGACCCAAAATTGAGGGGCCCTGGTTATGGTTACAGTTACCAAAACCTAACAATAGTTTTTATTACTCGGATACAGGTGTAGATTATTTGGCGGAAGCATCTGATGGGAAGGTTACAGAACAACAGATTGCTACCCTCGGGGCAACAGCGGACGATGGCATTGGTGATAACGTATGGTTATCAGGTACCCTTGAGCCTTATAATTATAATCCGAATGAATCTGATAGCAACCTTGACAACCTTGGGCGATCGATGTCGATTGAAAATAAATCAGGTTTAGTTGTTATTTATGCTTCCATTACCTTATATTCTCCACGAATACAGCACACAAAAATGTTCATAGGTGCAGGTGGGTTCCCTCGCAAAACTTGGCTCAATGGAGCGTTAGTCTACAATTATCCACACTATATTGATAGTGAAAGATGGAATTCTGATTATCAGGATTTTTTCTCTATCACACTGCAAAAAGGGAAGAACGTGTTGTTAGTCAGTCATGTGTATAAAACCTATAGGGAAATCAGTTTCTTTGCTGGGTTTGCCCCTGGCACGGAATATATGGTGGAAAATCCGAGTGTAGGCTATACTTTTTCCGAGCCCAACATCCATTTCGGGGATACCTTCACCCTTGACATCCGCGCGGAAAATATGGTGGATTTAGCTGGGTGGCAATTTGATATTGTGTTTGATCCTGAAATGCTTGAAGCCGTTGAAATCAACGAAGGGGATTTCCTCAAGACAGACGGTGGATCTACCTTCTTTCAACAGGGAACAATTGATAATGCCTCCGGTAAGATCACAGATCTGAATGTAACCCGTTTCAACGAAGATGGTGCCACCGGGACAGGAACACTGCTATCGGTGACTTTTTTAGCAAAAACTGAAGGTGAAACCCGATTAACATTGGAGAACCTCCAATTTGGATCTGGCACGGGGAAGATTATCCCTATAGAGCCGGCCGAGGTTATCATCACTATAGCGAGAAAACTCACTGTCGGAGACGTGAATCGGGATGGACAGGTCAGCATTCTGGATATGATCCTTGTCGCACAACACTTTGGAGAAGATGCATCCACCAGTCCACAAGCCGACGTAAATCGGGATGGGACTATTAACATCCAAGACCTCCTCCTTGTCGCACAACATCTCGGTGAGTCAACCGCCGCTGCGGCACCTGCTGTTATCGCAATAAATAACGGAGAACTAACGCCTGAGATGATACAGGCATGGATAGCAGAAGCGCAAATTGAAAATGATGGCTCTATTGTCTTCCAACAAGGCATTGCCAATCTTGAACGGCTGCTCACACTGTTCATCCCAGAAAAAACAGTATTACTTGCCAACTACCCAAATCCGTTCAACCCAGAGACGTGGATTCCTTATCATTTAGCAAATCCGAGTGATGTGCAGATTACCATTTATGACACACGCGGCAGCATTATCCGGCGTTTAGAACTCGGACATCAACGTCCGGGTTATTATGCGACCAAGAACCGTGCTGCCTATTGGGACGGCAGGAACGAAGTAGGTGAACGTGTTGCGAGTGGCATCTATTTCTACCAACTCCAAGCAGATCAGTTGTCCTTCCTGCGCAAAATGGTAATCCTCAAGTAGAAGATGCAAAAATTCTACGGGAATCTCTATTGCAGTGGTATTGATCCGCGAATTCACCAACGGTTGGACAGCCTATACCCGCGCCAATAAGGAACAGAACATCTATTTGCCAGAAAAGAAAAGGTATTTGCGGTCACAAAGGGCGTGGAGAATAAACACTGGCACACACCCCCTGATTTAGATGGTGAGATTTACTTGAAATCGGCATCGGGGTTAGAAACCGCTCCTACAGCGAATGTCAATGGCGATGGCGTAGTGAATATCCAAGATTTAGTGATTGTTGCGAATGCCCTTGGTAAAGCGGAACCGGATCTGAATGGCGATGGCGTTGTGAATATTCAGGACTTGGTGATTGTTGCGAATGCTTTTGAATAGAAACACGAAATCACATAAGAAACGCCAGTTTGATAATAAATGGTGTGCTTTCAATAATAGGTATTTCCTCCGAAGGGCCACCTTGCAACCCTTGTAGCACAAACTTTCCAGTTTGTGTGCTATAGGCGCAAACTAGAAAGTTTGCGCTACAATATGCCTTTATCAAACTCACGTTAAGAAGGAGATAAAGTTATGAGAAATTTCTGGAATAGATGTGTCTGTATCGTGATATTACAGTTCATTTTAGTGGGTGCTGGGTTAGCAAACACTTTGACGCTGGGAGAACAGGGCGAAGTTTTCGCTGAGACGGATCGCTATCGTGTGCGCTTTGAACACGGTGCGCTGGTGCACTTCCACAACAAACTCACGCAGGAGACGTATACATTACCGCCTCAAGGTCTTTCAGCACAAAGTGGCATTGCAATACAATATGAAGAGGGACGAAAAGGACAGTATGAACTCATAAAGGGTTATTGGGAAGTAGCATCCAAAAGGCTGGCACCACTGAATGTAGAAATCGCCTATCATTCTGATCGTAGATTGGATAAAACGGTTCGGTTCCGCATTGGTATAGATGCCGCTACAGGGGATCTCGTTATTCAGCAGCACGGCATTTCAAAACATATCGTAAGCATTATGTGGGGATGCGGATACCTCAATAACCAGCAACTCGACGTGATATTACCGGCAAATGGTGGTGAAATCATTGATGCCGCCACCCAGATTAGCGATAGAGTTTTTGACTATCCAGACAGGTGGGAAGCACAGCTTGCTATCCTGCAAGGTGACGACGGTGGCTTCTTTGTGCGCAGCACCGATACAACCTATCGCTTTAAAGAACTTCATTATAATACGCGGAATGGCGGACATTTTAGCATCAGTTTTGAGACGGATAATTTCGCCCCGTTCCGCAACAAGAATGAGATAACATCCGCTACATGGCGATTGAATACGTACCGAGGCGACTGGCAAGTGCCCGCACGCATTTATCGAGACTGGATGGAAAACGCCTTCCAACCCAAGCAACCCCCGGCATGGGTCAAAGACCTTGAATTAGTCATCTACGCGCCTTATAACCCTCTGAATACGGCTATTCTACCACTGTTTGCAGAACACATAAATCCTTCAACAACCTTATTATATATGATAGGGTGGGCCGATCCTACCCGGACACTGGAACCTGATTATCCTCCTGATCCCGAATTCGGTGATTTTCTCAAAGCGGCGCATAGTTATGGATTTCGAGTCATGCCGCGTATAACTTTTCATGGGTGTTCACCGAATAGTCCCCTCTATCCCGAATTTGAGAAATATCAATTTCGAGACCCAATAACAGGACGTAAACTCGGTTATAGCTTGAATGACCCGACATACGATTTCCCAACAGCTTATATCAATCCAGCGGCAAAAGAATTTAGAAAATACATGGTTGAACAAATGAAAACGCTGTACGAAACCTACCCAATAGATGCATTGCATTTGGACATCAATACCTCTGTCGACAACGATGCTAATGGGCTTATCGACGGATTAACCGCTGCAGAGGGGAACGTTCTGCTGCATCAGGAGTTGGCAGCAGCGATGCCGGGCATTGTGCTCGGTGGGGAAGGGGTTCATGAAGTTACCTTCTTTAATACGAACTTAGCCCAACAGCCTCGAAAGTCTTTTAATGAACAGCCACATCCGATCAGTTCTTTTCTGTTTTCGTCTTGGACGATCCCCTACGGTTTTCATGTCCCAAATCCAGATTGGGAGCCTGAATTCTACCAACCGTTTCAGGAGGCTTATATAGTATGGAACGTTTTACCAACCATCCGCATCCGCGCGCCTGGGATGTTGACGAATCCAAACATGGTTAGAACACGGGGTTTCTTGAAGAGTGTCCGAATCGGACAGAGCTGGGAACAGACATGGAACATTGATGTAGGCATGGATATCGTCGGGGATGTCAACGAAGATGGAGTCGTGAATGTGCTGGACCTCGTGCTGGTTGCTGCGGATTTCGGGGTTGAAAACCCCTCCAACACGGACATCAATGGTGATGGTGTCGTCAACATCCTGGACCTTGTGATTGTCGCAAACGCTTTTGAGTGAAAACAACAGTCGATTGTTCCCGAGGAGATACTATGTATAAAAGATTTTTTTCGCTTATTCTTGTCTTGTTTGTAGGTATTAATGCCGCTTATGCACAGGAACTGGAGTGGATGCCGGATGCAAACCTACGAAAGGTGCTGCGAGAGAAACTCGGCTTACCACAAGGGACACCGCTGATGCCTTCACACTTAGGAGACCTCACGACTTTGAAGGTTTCTGAGTCTAACATTGCAAACCTTCGAGGGTTAGAACATGCTCAGAATCTTCAAACTTTACATCTGACCGACGGCAGGATTTCTGACCTTACACCCCTCGCAGGATTAGCGAAACTCGCAGAACTGAATCTCTCGGGGAATGAAGTTAGAGATGTCACACCCCTTGCACAGATCTATTTACGAGATTTGAAACTTTCAAACAATCAAATTAGGGATCTCACCTCTTTCAAAAAGCTCTACTACTTATTCACCTTGGAACTTGACAACAACCAAATTACGGATATCGGACCCCTCGCAGGATTAGTCTTAATAGGTAGACTGAATCTCTCTGAGAATAAGATTTCGGATATCACACCGTTAGGAGAAATGGATAAATTAAAATACGTCCATCTATCTAACAATCGAATTACGGATGTCGGACCCCTCGCAAGTCTCCACTACTTGGAATATTTGGAACTCACAAACAATCAAATTACGGATGTCGGACCCCTCGCAAGTCGCGACAATTTACAGGTATTGAAACTCACAAACAATCAAATTAGGGATATTACACCTATCGGAAAACTTGAGAACTTGGACGTATTAGAACTGGAAAACAATCAGATTACAGATGTCAAACCCCTTAGAGAAATCGGTGGCTTACAAGTATTGGTGCTGAAAAACAACCCGATTTTAGATTACAAGCCTCTCGTTTTTTTGCCAAAAATAGAATGGGAAAAGATGACTGCTGTCCCAAAACCGAAACTTTCGGTTCGCGAGCGTATCGCATCGCGCGCCTTTCCATCTGTTTTCTGGGCCTGGGCGGAAACGATAGGAACTTCTAACTTGCTGATAGATACGCACGGTGGATATCCGGGACCTGTCGCAGCTTATGATTTGTATTGGCATCGTTCTATACTCGGGTTACATTGGGCGGAAACACCCGAAGGTTGGAAGTTGAGCGGCGATGTAGAACGTGCCCGACAAATACGGGACGAACAACTTTCACAAAATCCGAGCAGCGTCCTCCTGATGCCAATTGACTATTTCACCGAACGCTCGGACGCATATCCGTTAGATTTCCGCGGATGGATGCGGGATGCGAATGGGAATCCACGTGTAGATGGCGGTGTTGATCTTCAAGAACTCCCGAAAGATGAAGCCGTCGATTTCTTGCTCGATTTCACACGCCCTGAAGTCCAAGATATGGTTATCCAGAAAGCCGTCGCCGTCGCAGCATCTGGGACTTATGACGGGATTTTCTTAGACCATTGGCATCCCGATCCCATACTTCACCCAAATCACACCATAGAAACAGAACATCACGCAAGAGATACGCTACTCCAGCGAATTCGAGCAGAAGTTGCCGATGATTTCCTCATATTAGTCAACACCCATGGTACCCCGATTCCGAGATGGGCAGCATACGTCAACGGCGCGTATATTGGATTAGGTTCCGACACAGAACAGCACCGTCGGATTCGGGAAGAAGGCTATACCCGTGAAGACCTCCTATCTATTGAAAGTCAGTTGAAGTGGGCGGAAGAACATTTCCGTGAACCCCGTATCAACTGCCTCGAAGGATGGGGACTCACTGAAAAACCCATGGGGTCTCCTAATGAGCAATGGATGCGTCTCTTTACAACGATGAGCTTAATTTTTTCAGATGGTTATGTCCTCTATACAACAGCCGATGCGCCTGACGAAACACATTTTTGGTACCATTTCTGGAGTTACTATTTATGGGGTTCCTATCTTGGTCAACCTGTCAGTGAAAAAGGAAAACTATATGATGAAAACATTGAAGGATTGTATATTCGCGAGTTTCCCAACGGTTGGGCAGTCTACAATCGCAGTGGTAAGACCCAGACAATCGAGTTGCCAGAACCCGCGTGGAGTATGCGCATAACACGCACGAGCGAGAAACATGGCATTTCTGATTTAGACGGTGACATCTACCTGAAATAGATAGATGCATTTGCCGATTTCAACGACAATTTCTAACTACAAAGGAGCGTCCGATGCCTAACAAAAAATTCTTCATTTCCTTGTTTCCACGTAGCGATGGTTTCCCAATCGCATCGGATCTTAAAAACGCCCCATCAATTCGAGACTCCAAAACCGCGGTTCATTGACATATCCCGTCAGATTGTTGAAATCGATGCCACCTGTCGGAGACGTGTCGTTGAGGATGTTACGTCCTACAAGTGCCACTTCTATATCGCTGCTGGACGGTAATAAGCAGGCAAGTCGGACACCACCCATCAAAAGCCAATCATCGGCAAACTCTACAGAATCGTAGAGAAAGAACCGCACTCGGCTGCGATACGCCCAGTCCGTGGAAACAACAAGGCGGATGCCTGATGGAAGCGAGAGTGCATAGCTCAGTGCCACATCCGCAATCCACCCCGGAGCCTGCGGTAGGCTGTTCCCATCAATAGCGTAAATTCCATCAGCAACAGGCGGATCCAGCATTGTACACGGCGCGCCACACCCCTGTATCGCCAAATTCGGATCGTCAATCCGGGTCTGATTGTAACTAAGTCCTGCTGATATTTCCAATGTCGTGATCGGTAGGAAGGTCAACTCCGCTTCAACGCCGCGTCCAATCGTGCTATCGGCGTTCACCAACCGATTGAAATTGGTTTCGCCACCGACTGCAGTGAGTTGCTGATCCTGCATAAAGTACTGGAACGCCGCCATATTCAGATGTAACCGCTGGTCCCACAAGCGCAATTTCGTGCCGCCTTCAAAGGAGAGAATCGTCTCGGTATCCGCGACCGTGACAGCATCGCCAAACAACAAGCGTCCCTGAATGCTTGGTGCCCGAAAGCCTCGCGCCGCGCGCAGATACGTCTGCACACTCGGTACCACTTGATAGCGGAGGCTCATATCTCCACTCCAAACGGTGGCTTCGGGGCTCTCGTGGATAGGACCGAGTGGACCTGCCCCGGTAACAGCAGGTGCTTGATCCCGCCATGCTGTGTAGTCCTTCGCATCACGGGACAATCGTAGACCTGCACCGAATTCCAGGTTCTCAAGCATTTGGAAGGTTAACGCCGCGAATGCTGCCCCTGCGGTTGCTTTCTGCTCTTGGCGTGCGACGCCATCCAAAGCACCTTCAGCCAATGTATCGTAGTTGAAATCCTCCATCTCTACGAACTCCGAAAAATAGTATAAACCGAACTGGTAGGTGAGGCGGCGCGCGGCTGGACTCATCAAGCGGACTTCTTGGCTAAACTGTTGCAGGTTCGGAATACCGGACGCGGTTTCAGAAGGGAAGGGAATCTCACCGGGACCGCTTACTGGAAGAAACGCCGCGCCGTATCCGCCGTCGATATCGCCGCGCGAGAAATTAGTCAGTCGTTCAAATCCGGTCAACGACACCAGTTGGAAGTCCGCTATATCGTAGCGCACCTCAACGCTCAAACCTTGTGTGCTTAACGTCTGCTCATTACGTCCGTCATGTGCAATACTGCCCCGGGAAAAATCCTGCACCAGTCCACCTTCACCCTGTGACAGGATATTCGCGCGGAACAGGCGTGCGGTACCGTCAAGATCGCGCGCATGGAATTTGAATCGTGTTTCCAACTCCGGGATAGGTGTCCACAACAGCTGCACACGACCCGCAAAGTCTCGATGTCCCCCTAACGCGTTATCCTCACCGGTGTGTTCGTTGTCCACCCAGTCGTCCCGCCGTTGCACAAGCAATGAAAGCCGAGCGGAAAGCACAGACGGAACGAGTGGCCCCGATACAACACCTTCAAAATTACTACTGTTAAATCGACCGTAATTCACCCGTACGTATCCTTCAAGTGTCTGCGTCGGACGCGCCGATTCAAACTTCACAATACCCGCGGGCGTATTGCGTCCGAACAGTGTGCCTTGTGGTCCCCGCAACACCTCAACCCGATCCAAGTCAAAGGCGGGAAATCCCTTTAGCAAGGCGTTTTCAAGCACAACGCCGTCGTAGAGCAGCGAAATCGGCTGCGAAGCGTTAAGGTCGAAGTCCGTATTGCCGAGACCGCGGATATAAAAGCGCGGAAAGATACGTCCAAACGACGATTCGATCTGTAAACTCGGCGTGCGGTTCGACAAAAAACGTACATCCATACCCGATGCGCGTATTGTGTCAAATTTCTCACCCCGAAGTGTCGAAACGGAAAGCGGTACTTCAAAAGATCGCTGCTCGCGTTTACGTGCAGTAACCACGATGTCTTCCAGCTGAACAACTTCTTCGGTCTCCTCATCAGCAACAACCGGTAAAGATATAGACAACATCATTAAGAAAGCCAAAGCATAAAACCGTTTGCTAAAGTTCATATTTCCCCCAGAAATAGTGTATAAAATAGTGACGCGGTAGTAGGAACCCCGCATCTTGTATATAATGGACAAACAGTATTTTAACATGCCGAACAAAAAAGTCAACCAATGTCTGATGCCAGAGCCATTCAATTCTCCATTTGCCGATCAAATCTTCACCACCAGGCCCGGTAGGTCGGTTTCCTAACCGCACTATAGGTGTCAATTTAGCGGTACCCAGGCCCGGTAGGTGCGGTTTCTAACCGCCCCATAGGTGTCAATTTAGGGGTCCCCTGGGAACCGAGACGGGATTGAAGAGGGTTTTGAAGTCATCAAGGGTTTCGCGTAGGAACCGGTTCGGTTGCAAACCGAACCATAGGTGTCAATTTAGTGGATTTTCCATAGCCTCTTGGATTTTGCGAAAGGTTGTATTTTTACCAGTGCTTCTCTGAAAAGCACCCCCATTTTCAAATGAACGTTTTATGTCTTTCAAAGTTTTACGAAGTGCCGTTT
>CAZQIP010000110.1:0-4091 GCA_964593655.1 uncultured bacterium
GGCCAAAACAGGGGCGACATGGCGGCTGTGCCCTGCCGTTTTGAGGCGGCAACGGCTGTTTCCTCCACTTCAAATAGATAAATCAATATAAATGCAATAGATTACGTCTGCATGTTACCTTGGTGAGATATCCGGGCTAGCCCTAGAAGTGTCCGGATTGCTTTTTCAACCCGCTCGCGTTTAGTTGGCGTGGATGCTGTGGATTCGATAAAGCTAAGAGCCCGATCTCCATCTGTAAAGAACACCTCTCGTAACTCTCGCGGTAACTCGTCGTTAATGTGCGCTTCGGGTGGATCAATTGGCTTGCTGCCAGTATCCGTGAGATGGAATAGTTGTACTGCTGATCGCTTGCGTTCCCACTTTTCCCCGTTCAATAGCTCGTATGCCGAACGGATAACTCGGTATCGTCGAATTGTTTCAATCAAGCCTCTCGGGCTTCGGCGAAAGGCGGTAGTCTCAAAATCAACCTCTACTGATATAGAGATCCCATGACTGTCCGATATGTCCCAGTCTATGGGATGAAGACGGTAATCCAATCCTCTCCCAGGCAAAGCGTCATCATTATAAAACGCCCATAGTAGTCCGTTCAAAATGGTGGTCTTACCAGTTTCATTCTCTGCCCGGATGATGGTTAAATTTCTCTCCTTATCTGTGGAAAAGTCAAGCTCCAGGTGGCGCAAAAGACGAAAGTTCTCGAATTTAGCACGGATCAGCTTCATCAGGCATTCTCTTTACCAGACTGAATCCGGTTCTGCGCTTCCGCGAGGAAACGACCCATTGCGTTGCACTTATCGTTAATCTGTTGCTGGATTCTCGTACCTTGAACACGATGCTGTCGCTCAGCCGTAATGATATTGGTGACGAGTTCAACAAGTTCTGCTTGGTATCCGTCGCAACGTTCCTCAATAGTTTTACACTCTTCGAGGATGATGTTGATAACTTTTCGTTCGTTGATCGGCATAGCTTCCTATTGTAGATATACAGCATTTACCAGTTTATGGATAACTTCCAACGGGCCGTCCTCCCTACCTGCATTGCGCGCCAAGCTTGCAAATTCTTGAACGCGCAGAAGCTCGGAACGGATCAGCGCGCGGGCCTCTTCGTCGACATTTTCTATGTCTGGAGGTAACGCAATAAAATCGTGAATTTCACTATGTGTCTTGCCTATTTCCCGGCAGGTCCGCAAAAGCCGCCCTCGGCGTTGTACCCATTGTCGTTCCACCGTAGTACTCGCCAGAATAAATGCCTTTTGAATTTCCGGGATATTCACCCCTTCATCAAGTACTCTCTTCGCTGTAAGAATACGTAACGTCCCTTCTCGGAATGACCGAATTATACGCTTGGTCTCCTCCTGATTTGCTGTTTCTTCATAAGTGAGTTGATGAAAAAGTACCCCTTGGGCTTTCAGTAGTACATTCACTTCTTTGAGTTGTTCTGGATCCTTGTCCGATGCGTATATCAATGTGTGTTGCAGCTTACTAATTTTCTCGCTGTTCAGTGCGTCTTTAAGGGCTGCGACTTTATTCCTTGCCGTTTCGAGGAGTGCACGCCTGTCTCTCAATAGCTTGGCTAGATATTCGTCGGGCTTATCGTTTTTTTGCCGCCATGCATTTGCCTTTATCTTGGCTGTTAGCTCATACCAGTCGTCCATCTCGTCGTCTGTAAGATTTACCGGATGGAGATAATAATCGTATTCAACAAGACAGCGTCCGATAGCCTCTTTCAGAGTGAACCGAAATACTACTGATCCAAAAAACTCTAACAGCGCCACAGTACCCTCTTCATCGTACTGACGGACCGGTGTCGCTGACAGCCCTAGCCTATATTCGAAATAAGTGGGTGGGTCAGAAATAAATCCTTCACTTCCTAGATTGTGAGCCTCATCAGCTATCAGAAGACGTGTACAATTGAACTTTTGCAACTCGTCATTGAAGCTGCTATCGCATAATGTACGATGCGATACAACAACTACTTCAACTTCACTTTTGCCACTATGTAGACGACGTTTTATCCTGTTCAGTGAAATTGCGCGTCCGCGCTTGCCAGCAGTGATAGTCAAATTTACTGGCCTTAACCCAAAGAACTCGATCTCATCATACCACTGTTGAATGAGGGGAATGTAAGGGGCTGAAACTACAGTCAGTAGAGGCTTATGTGTCTCATATAGACGGTAAGCACAAATCATTGATGTAATCGTTTTCCCTGATCCGGTTGCCATTTCCAAAATCCCACGATATCCGGCTTCGCACCATGCCTTAACAGCATTTCCCTGATGCTCGAATGGTCCATCTTCAAATCTTAATTCTTCAGGTATAGCAAATGAGTTAGTCGTAACAGGTATCAGAAGATCGTAAGCTTCCGGTTCTTCTGAAATACCCGCGACCCGCCTATACAGAGCTCGCAACTCTTCTTCACTTGGTGGAATATTAGAGCTATAAGTTCGTAATATGCGTTTTTGGATGGCCCTAGACATCGGTACGACAGTGCAGTTATCTTCCTTATCTTCCCAAAGGTCGTGAAATTGCTTTGTAAATTTGTTGGCAGTATATTCTTGAATCGGATCCTCCCACGATTTTGATATTGCTACTTGCTCAATATTTTTTCTTATTCCTGAATAAGTCATATTACTCGAACCATGTGCCGCTAATATGTTCTTATTACCTTTGAATAACCATACTTTTGGGTGAAATAATGCGTCCCTCATCAGTGCGATCTTGATTTCGATGCGACCCTCACGGATTAACCACGACAAACATTTCAAGGTATGACGTTGCAACAGATCTTCAGTGACAATCAGTTCTTTCAGAATTTCATCAGCAACTTCTTCGTCAGATTTAAAGCCATTTTCGATAGCCTCTTTATCGTCTAGTCGTAATAAAGGACTAACGATAAGTCGAAAACTATTTTGTGAACTGGAAATATATGTAGCCAAGCCTGGAGCCAATGAGGCTAACACCTCGCTGGAAAAGAAACCGACCATACAATCGACGCTATCCGCCGCTTGAAATCCTGGAATCAGGACTTCGTCTGCCAAGGGATCATTAGGCAAAAAGTATAGTGGACGAACCCCCTCTAAATTCTGTAATTCATCACCGGAGGATTCAATCAAGGAGCCTTCATTCAAAATTGCGGGACCTGTAACCATTTGAGCTTCTTATCCCTGTGTCTCTTATTATTTGAAACTTAAATCCTTTTCAAAATAATTCCAAATGCAGATTATCTCCATGCAGGGTTGTGACATCTAGTAAATTTTTCAAGGAGATTATAACAGCTATTATCCTGACAAATTTTTAAACGATATCAAAACCCCCTCAAAAACCCCATACGCCTCCTCCCCATACAGGCAGAAAACCACTCTCACCATTCCCGTTTCTCCCTGCAGGTAATCAATCGCACCGGATAGCATGATCTCCGCGCAGCGTTCTATCGGAAATCCGAATACGCCCGTGCTGATGGCCGGGAACCCGATACTTTTCAGGCCGTTCTCATCTGCGACTTTCAGGCTGTTGAGCGTTGCGTTCCTGAGTTTTTCCTCTTCGTCTCCTTCTCCCTTGCGCGGGCCGACGGCATGGATGACATGCCGCGCCTTGAGGTTGCCGCCGCCGGTGATCACCGCGCCGCCGACCGGGCAGCCGCCGATTTCATCGCATTCCTGCTGGATGGAGGGACCGCCCTTGGCGCGAATGGCGCCGGCCACTCCAGCGCCCAGAATGAGCGAGGAGTTGGCGGCATTGACGATGGCGTCTGTGTCGAATTCGGTGATGTCGCCTTCGGCGAGTTCCAGAGTTTTATTGTTTATCTGAATTTGCAAGTTTGAATGCCGTTACAGTCAAGCTTGTGTTTAAAGATGCTTCCGATCCAAAATATACACACGATTATACGGTTAGAAATTTAGCTTGAATACTTCTCTGGAAAAACACAGTTGTAACAAAGACGGTGATCTCGTAGTCCATACGTTGCCCGAAGATCGCGGGACTGCGCTGCTTTGTCTATTGTCAACATTTGATGATGAATTTATAGAAATTCTTGAAGAAAATTACCGAAACCGGCTTATGTTGGTGCCAACTGCCGAATCCTTACTCTAATTAGCG
>CAZQIP010000111.1:0-2737 GCA_964593655.1 uncultured bacterium
CCTATTACCAGAAATCGTATTACACGAACGCGAACACACGCGTCGGTGCGCCTGAACTCCGTGCTAACTTTAGGGGCGCGATGACTACATAGAAATGCGTCGGGAGTTGACTCAGATTACACAGATCTTCAACGTGCGGGATACCGGCTCCGAGGAAAACGAGGTGTGCGGGCGGTAAACCGTCATGCAACGGTGGGTGCCCAGCTACCGAGTCAATACTACATGCGTCTGTTCCGATGACTTTTATCCCCTTTTCAACGAGCAGTTCGGCGGCATCTTCACTGAAACCGATCCACTCCCGGTTGAAGTTATCCTGATAGACGAATCTGTCCATCCCGGTTCGCATAAAGACGATGCAATCTTGAGGAATCTCACCGTTTTCGGCTGTCCACGCCTGAATGTCTTCGGCGGTCACAGCGTCGTTCGGTTTCTTGATCGCAGAAAAGTCCATCAATATAGCGTTTCCGGTCAGTTTCTCCTTTGGAATCTCGGCGATAGTTGCGCCGCCGGGGTACATTAAACAGGGGGCATCCATGTGCGTAGAGTAGTGTCCAGACGTGTCTATCCGGCTTTCAAAGTAGCCATCTTTTTCTAACGTCGCTTGGTCATAAATTTTGGCAGGATCAATCGGCAGCTCGCATGGGCTCTTTTCATCGACCACATAAGACAAATCCAGCACGTCCTGAAAGTCAAGGTGCATTATATTTTTCTCCTTCTAACAAACATGTTGCCCTCACAAGGCTATGATATGTAGTATATCATATCTCCTTGAAATATTCAAGAAAATCATATCTCGCGTCCTCCAGAAAAGTGCATCCGTTTTGGTGTATAAATGAAAACTATTTCGTCCGGAAGGGAGACTATGCGGCATAAGATCATTTACAGACATTGGCAGCCTGGTGATGATGACGCAATTTTAGAGTTGTTGTTACCTGCTGAGCAAGTTGATGAGAACATCTATAGAAATAAGTTTGAGGGTCCAAACATTGAAGCGGAAGGGATACGTTTAGCACTTGTCAATGAAAGGGTCGTAGGTCATGTGTGGGGTGAATCCTGTTCATTTTTCATTGAAGACAAGTGCCAGAGGTTTGTAACAGTAGGTGCTGTCCTTGTTGCGCAAGATATGCGTCGCCAAGGGGTTGCAACCCGATTAATGCAGGAGCTGCATGCATACTTCCAGAAAAAGGGGTATCGCGGGAGCATTCTTGATGCGGATGAAGAGGCAGCTATTCGATTGTATCAGAAAGTTGGTTACCAGCAATTGACACAAGATTTACAAACGCAGCTTCCACCCAATCAGAATGCATCGCAACTCAAATGGGCGGAAGTGAATCTAAGCGATTTAAGTGCTTTACCTCAGTTGGATGAGATGTGGGCAAAACAGAATTTTCCTGTTAGCTGCGATCGACAAAGCATAAAAGTGCACCACTATACTATGAGTGGGTACCGTATTTTACGTCAAGGTCAAAACATTGTCGGTTATGCAAGATGGGATGAACCCTCAGAATATTATCAACATGGGTTAATTCGTGACCCTATTGCACCAGATATGGATCCGATGGAAGTTATTGCATCAATCCAATCGGCAGTACCGACAACCCGCACTTGGCAAACAGCGGAAGGCGGAAGGTATGAGGCACATCTTCGTGCATACGGTTGCACATTTGAACCCACCACAACCGTTATAATGCTTTCATCCTTTGGTCAAAATATAGATTTAACAGGATATCACCGGACCAATTGGTGGTAAAATTTGATTGATGGTTAGCGAAAAATACATCTACCGTGAAAAATTAGAAATAGATTGGGGCTGTCTTGCGCGAACGCGACATTTTTTTGGGGTAGTAGATCGCTAAGTACTACTGATTCTGCGATTGCATATCATTAAAATAATTCAATAGGGTGTTATGCAAGATACCATTTGTCGCTATCAGTGAAGCGGTATCTTTCGTGATGGCTTGTCCCTGTATATCTGTTACCTTTCCACCGGCTTCGCGCACGATAACGGTAATAGCGGCGATGTCCCAGATGCTAATCGCTGCTTCAACGACAGCATCCACTCTTGCAGAAGCCACAAGGTGGTACATGTAAAAATCGCCAAAACTTCTCGTGCGTGCAGCGTCATTGATGAGATTATAAACACCGGGAAAGGTGCCTTTTTCTACAAACCACTTCAGTCCGCCGTGGCATACCATTGCGTCTTTGGGGTGTGCTACGTCGGACACTTGGATCGGTTTACCGTTCAGGAAAGCACCATTTCCTGCCTCTGCATAGAGGCGTTCGTTCAAAAGTGGTGCATTCGAAACGCCAAGAACAAGTTCCTCGCCTTTCATCAGCGCAATCTGCGTGCCAAAGATCGGGATTTTACGGATGTAATTTTTTGTGGCATCAATCGGGTCAATAATCCAGACGTATGGTGAATCTCCTTCCTCGATTCCATACTCTTCGCCTAAAAACCCGTGGTCGGGAAATGCCTGTTTAATGGTTTCTCGGATGACTTTTTCCGCGCCCCTATCGGCGAGCGTGACCGGCGTTTCATCCTCTTTCATTTCAACTTTCATGGCATCGTCAGTGTAGTAAGCAAGGATAATCTCTTCAGCATTTTTGGCTGCTTCCAAGGCAACCTTTAAGAATTGACTGGGCATAAATTCTCCTATTGGGTTTGTGAAGTTATAGTAAAATCCGAAAATAAATGGACACTTGTAAGAAGATAACCCCCCTAACCCCCCTTATCAGG
>CAZQIP010000112.1:0-2900 GCA_964593655.1 uncultured bacterium
GAAACACCAGGTCGGGGTTCCAACCGTCGGGTCTTTCCTTCGCATCGGGGTTATAGATATAAGGGGGTTTCTCAACAGGTTCACTCACCTCTGCTTGTGGTGCTTCATGTGGTCCCTCGTGCCAAGTGCCGTCTGCGTGGAAATGTCCACCTTGCGAGGTATCCCCAATAGGTGCTTCGGTTGTCGGTTTCTCTATCGGTTTGACCGCCTTGTAAATCACGATCGGGTCTTTGGATGGCTGCGTCGCGAGCATGTAAAGTCCGATGCCCGCAATCAGCACCAGAAACACCGATAACGGTATCCAGTATTTGCGTAAAAACATTGTCATTCTCCTACTATAGGTTTTGACATCCGCTGTGGGATGTCCTTTGTGGTTTCCCACTCGCGTTTATCTCGTGTCCTCAAATGGACAGACACTTGGTTGGCACGGAGCAGGCGTTTTGGGTTGACATATTTTGGGGCTACGCCGACAAGGTGTCTGTTGCGCATCTCTGGCGTGCAACACCATAGTGATCGTCGCCACTAAGAGTAGTATTGCGAGCGGTATCGCTTGCATCAGTCGTTTTGGCACGGTTTTGTAATCCTTTCCTGTAATGTAAACAACAATAAGCGTACCCAATTGTAGTGCTTTGTCACGTCAAAGTTGATAGGTATAAAGATCGCGAGCGACAAGAAACACCCAAGCAAAAACACTCGCTCCTACCAGAAGAGATGTGTGAATTTCAGAATCGGTATGTAAAATAAATATTTTCAATCCATCATTTCAAGCGTGACAAAGCAGTAGGTTCACTTCTACTTTTTGGGTGTAAGCGACACACCGAAACGTTCGCGGACGACCTTTCGTATCTTGTTCCGCCGAGATTTTACGGTGTTCGGCAGGATCTTCAGCACGGCTGCTGACTCAGCCTCCGTCAGTTCCAGCTCCCACAACTCAAGTACATCTAAGTAAATGGATCCCATCTCCTCGACTATCTTCCAGACTTCATTGATGCGTTCCTGCTGGTAATGGTTACGTATGTAACTTTGCACCTGCTCTTCAACAGTTGATAGTGCCGCATCTGCAGTAGTAGCATTCCGGATGATACCCTGTTTCTTGGCATTTATAAGGAACGCTTTACACTTGCTACGCGCGACCTGCTTCATCCACTGTTCTGCGGACGCTATATCATCTGATCGACGGCGGAGGCGTCGCATAATCGCGAGACGGGTCTCTGAATAGATATCCGCTTCTTCCCGCGCATTTTGGATTTCATAACGGATGATAGTCTTCAGGAGCCGCTCATATCTCTTTATCAGAGTTTCCAGCGCGTTATTATCTCCATTATGAATACGCCTTAGCAATATTTCATCTGAAAGGTTCGTGAAGTTTTTTGCTGCCATTCATAAAGCAAGACCTTGAAAAAGATAGAAAAGGTCACTGTGATTTAAAAAAAGCACTTTTTTTAAAGTGTCCAAACTATAGAAACAATTAGCACAAGTCGTTTTTTAATATTTCAGCATTGGAACATCGTAGGTTGGGTTGAACGGATGCCACCAAAAACGCCCAAATCAGAGAAAAACACAACTTTCTCCTGATACACCACAGCTAGCAGAGACCAAGTGAAACCCAACGCTTTTGCCTTGAAGTTTCAAGGAACCTGACAGTGTAAAGTTGGGTTTCACTCCGTTCATGAATAGATATAGCGGGATATTAGCTTTCAGGTGTGTTTGGCATATCAACATCCCATTTCTCAACACTGTTCAACCCAACCTACGGGACTGAAAATGTTTTGAAGTCATCAAGATTTCCGCGTAATATCCGGTTCGGTTAGGAAACCGAACCTACCGGGCCTGGTGGTGAAGATTCGATCGGAAAATGAAGAATTGAATGGCTCGCTCTGTGTTTTTTGATATTTCAGGTGACAAATTCGGCAAGAATTGGTATAATGAAGGCGGTAGACGTGAAGATGAGGGGATGGTCTATAAGACGACAATGTCCGAGTAGGAAAGGAAAACTATGCAGGAATTGGCGATTAAAGGACAGACACGGACGAATTCGCTCGGTATGCAATTTGTTAGAATTGAACCGGGCAGCTTTATGATGGGTTCGGAGAACGCGTCACTGTCAGATGAATTGACGGCAGGCAAGGCGTATCTCCGCGATGGCGATTGGGATGAACAACCGGTGCATGAGGTAACGCTCAGCACGCCGTTTTACATCGGTATTTATCAAGTTACCAATGCACAGTATGCGGCGTTTGACCCGACACATCGTGAACTGCCCAGTCTTCAAAACGTCGGTTTTTCACAGGACGATGATGAAGCGGTGGTATTTGTCGATTGGCACGATGCGACGCGCTTCTGCGAATGGCTCTCCGAGAAAGAGGGACTTCCGTATAGACTACCGACTGAGGCAGAATGGGAATACGTCTGCCGAGCAGGTACAACGACGCATTTTCATACGGGCGATACCTTGCCGCCTGAATTTCATAAAAACGTTGGAGAGAGTTGGTACCCGGATGCTGGACGCGGTCGCGGTGCGGAAGAAATTGTGCCGTTGCACGTCGGGCAAACTGCGCCGAACGCGTGGGGTGTATACGATATGCACGGGAACGTTGAGGAGTGGTGTCAGGATTGGTACGGACCCTACGAACCGGAGACACAAGTCGATCCCGTCGGTAGAGAAGACGGTTTGTATCGTGTTACGCGTGGTGGTAGTCATTCGACGTTGCTCTGTTACTTACGTTCTGCGAATCGGATGGGGGCGGTGCCTGAAGATAAACACTGGTATATTGGGTTTCGGGTTGTGTGTGGTGAAATGCCGGAGGCATCGCCTACACTTGTTCCCAAAGTAGCGTTATGCGGACGTGGTGTTAAACAGGATCCTATGGAGGAAAGCAACCCCCCCAACCCCCCTTATC
>CAZQIP010000113.1:0-21211 GCA_964593655.1 uncultured bacterium
AACCTAACAACATCAACCATATTCTAAACCCCAAAAAAAATGGGGGTAAGTGACGTAATTCACAAGATTTGATGTAAAGCGTGAAATGTGGTAGAATAGGTAGATATAATAACTTCGCTCAGAACTGGAGGAACCATGAACGAACGCAATGATTTGGTACAGTCAGATAATAATGAAGCTGCTGCTACCCCCCGGCAACCGATGTCTTTTGTAGATATTCTTGATGGGATGTTTAGTCTCTATCGGAGTCATTGGACCTTATTTTTGGGGATTACAGTCGTTTATTTTATTCTCGTGTATGTGATGGATATGATAGCCTTATTTGTTCTTGTCAATGCCGCACCAAGTACAACGCTAATGGTAGGGTTATTGGCGGCTCTTGGTAGTTATGTCGTGATTTTTTGGGTTGTTGCGGGATTGGTATACGCAAGCGCGCACGTGTACTTAAACAGAGACCTGACTTCTCAGGCTGCCTTGCAGCAGGGGTGGCGACGTTTTTGGTCGTATATCGGTAGTACTATCCTCTGGCTTTTGGTTGTATGTGCGCTGTTTGTTACGATTATCGGTATCCCGTTCTCAATCTATTTTGGCGTGCGGTGGGGTCTCTATGGTCTTCCTGTAATGTTTGAGGGGACGACTGCGAGGAATGCGTTGAGACGGAGTACGGAATTGGTCAAAGGTACTTGGTGGCGAGTGTTTGGTATTATGTTAGCGATTTTCTTAATCTCTATCATGATACAATTTATATTTCAGACTTCTTTCTTGCTGTTGGCACAGGTGAGTGGCAGCGAGGAGACTTCGCTTTGGCAGACGTTCCGTCGCCTATTTTTTCCGGCAATGCACGAGATTGAGTGGCGTTCTTATGCGATCCAACGTTTTGTTATCATAGGTATTGCCGCACTTACGATGCCGCTTAATGCCATGGGTTCTGCGCTGCTCTACTTTGACCTCCGGATTCGGAAAGAGGCTTTTGATATTGAGATGCAGGTGACGGATTAAGGATTTGGACGGACACTTTCCGAACACACCGGAAGGGACATTGGAATGGTTGACAACCAACGCGCGAATCTTGCGAGAACAATCTTCACAGAGTATCGAGACAACTTTGGATTGTTCTGGCGTATCATGTTACCGATCGCTATTATTGCAATGGTTTTAGAAGTTATGGTATCTTTTCTGAGTGTCACACGCACTGAAAAGTATATTGATACTACATTTCGCGAAAATGTCTATACAACTGTCAGTAATGTTGGCACGATCCACGGCGTTTATCCGACGCTTTCACTGCCGAAAAAGGACGCTTCGGCAGAAACTTCTGAACCCGTCATCAGTTGGGGGATCCTACATTTCACTTCAACAGAGGGTAGCAGAATTACATGGCAATGGGGACTTAATTTCCGAAGTCTTGACGACAGTCCTCTAATCCTTCTGTTGCTAACACTCTGCCCGTTATCTCTTGCGATTGCTCGGATATCGCGTCGCTCGGTTTCAGAGGCATCAGTTCCGCTAACGGCTCGTGATATATGGCGGCAGACTGGACGCAAGTTTTTGGGCGTTTTAGGTGCGTCCCTGTTTTTCGTCCTGATTACGGATGTAGGTACTTATCTCTATCTGGCAATTTTATGGTTGGTCCAGGCGTATCGTCCTTTACATGAGAGCCTATCAGACTTAGTGTTAAATCCATATCTATCGTTTGGTCTATTCGCGCTGCTTCGGTGCTATTTTCTGGTAACGTTGAGCCTCTACAATCTGTGTCTCATCCTTGAGAACACCTCCATCGTAGGTATTTTTCGCCGCAGTCATGCCTTGGTTAGTGGGGCAAGGTTGCGGTTTTTCGGGATCTATCTTCTAACAGGTTGGATAGCCTCGGTTATGACTTCTGTAGTACTTGGTGCTGTCTTATTGGCATTTTCTGTGTTTATTCCTGATCTTGCACAGGTTCGTGATGCGTTGTCGCCACTGAGATTCTTAATGCTGTTCATCGGCGGCAATATTGAGGTTGTCCTGCCCCAGTTATTGAGTGTTCCAGTTACGGTAGCAATTCTTATTGTCAAGGGCCTGATTGCCACCTTTTTGGTGCCGATATGGGCGATTCTAACGACTCATCTCTATTTTGAACGCGTAGATGCTATAGAAGAGGCAGTATGAGTGTGAAAATAAGTATCAGTATTTGTATGATAATGTCTCTTATGAGTCTTTCTGTCCTTTTGGTATTGGCGGCAGAGGAGCAGACGCTTCGCGAAGAATTGGAGACGCACCGTTCGAGCACAGAGGTATCTTACGAGAAATACCGAGACGAGCTGGAGAAGATTCTTAATCCTCGGAGATGGGATGCTGATCTGAGATATGTGTTGTTCCCGCTCGGTGCCATTGCGTTGGGCGTAGTCATTATCTTTTTTATTCGACAAATCCGGATGAATTTGATTAGCGAGGCACACGATGAAGTTGCGGAAACTGAGCTGGAGCAAGTGGAAACAGAAAGGGCAGCACTCGCACGCGCAGAGACAGCGGAGGCTGCGAGCGACTTTCGCGGTGCACTCCGTTTTCTCTATCTCTCCGCGATTTTGCATCTCCAAGAACGCGGGGTACTGCCGTACGATAAGAGTCTCACGAATCGTGAGTACCTCCACCAAGCGCGAGTGGATATTGACCTCCACACTGCGCTCGGTCCTGCAATTACCGTTTTTGATGAAGTGTGGTACGGATACAAACCGTGCGATGCGGAGACTGTAGCGAGTTATCGGGATCTATTACAAAAAGTTTATGCAAGGCACTAAATTTATCACCCGCTTGCAACCGAAGGCGAAAATGCGAATTGTCCGAACGTCTATACTCAGTGTTATTTTAATTGCGTTTGCTTGTTTCCTGAATTCGTGTGATGCACCCGGATATGGCACGGTGCTTTACCAAATTTTGCAGAAGTTAAAGTTCCGTGTCGCTGAAATATCGGCGGTGTATCCGGCGCGTCTGGATAGGTGCGAGGCACTGTTCCTGCAAGCCCTTGATAAAGCACCGACAGAAAAGGAGGTTCGGGACATCCAAAATTTCGTCAACGCTGGAGGGACCCTAATCGTGGCTGGGAACAATAAAGTATTGGACGGTCTTTTCTCGGCTTTCGGTTTAGAACTACAAGAATTAACGGATCGGTTGGAATACTCAGAACGCATTATAGAAGAACCCCTGTTTCCAGAGCATCCGGTTGACGAAGTTCGTACGGATACAGATTTTGTTATTGAGACGATAGGCCGTGAAGTCGCTGTGCTTTACGGTAGAGAGAACGATGCGACGATTGTAACGTTGCGCGACGGGGAAGGCCGTGCCTACTTTATTGCGTCGGATTATCTGTTCTCCAGAAGCGGGCTGCGGCATGATGGTAACGCTGCGTTCCTCTACAATTTGATGTCAACACTTCCACGCAATGCGCGAATCGGTCTCGCTGATAGAAGATACTACACACTTGAAACAAAGCCGCCGGATCCGTTTGTTGCGTTCGTGTTTAGAACACCGGGCGGTTTGGGTGCTATTTACATCTGCCTGACGTTTTTCTTGTTTTTGGTGCTGCGAGGACGGCGGTTCGGCAAGCCTTTGGATGCCCAAGCACAAAATAGACGCTTGAGTGCCGAATACGTCCACGCGATGACAGCACTATATCAAAAAGGCAATACGCGCATGGAAATTTTGCGGCACATTCGTGAGAGGTTCAAGGCTGATCTCGGTGTCCGTTGGCGTGTCAACCCGAATTTGGGGACAGCGTCCTTTTTAGAGGAATTGGCACTGCGGGGTGGTGTTGATGAAGACGATGAACTCACAAACCTAATGGCGGACTTGGATGCGTCTGTGAATATATCAGAGGCACGCCTGCTTGACATTGCGCGGCGGGTTGAGGCTTACCGTGAAACAGCGAAGATCAGGAGGACAAAATTGACTGTGGGTCGAAGTTTCTAAGTTAAGCTGTCAGCTGTCGGCATTCTTCCGATGGAAGAAACCCCTAAATCCCCCTTCTCCGGGGAACTGGCGACTTCCTGTCGTGGACAGGCATTTTTCATATATGCGTACTCTCGTTCAAACTGTTTTTGAGAAACTGAAGCAAGAGGCAGAAAAAGTTATTGTCGGACAGACAGAACTCTTTGAACTTGTCGTTGTGAGTCTGTTTTCAGGTGGACATGTACTGTTAGAAGGTGTTCCCGGTACCGCGAAAACGCTTATCGCCAAGACGTTGGCGATGGTAGTTTCTGGGGAATTCAGTCGTGTCCAATTTACGCCGGACCTGATGCCATCAGATATTGTTGGGACCAGCGTCTATGATTTGACGACGAACCAATTCGACCTCAAGCGCGGTCCGGTTTTCACGAATGTGCTGCTTGCTGATGAGATCAACCGCGCGCCTGCGAAGACGCAATCTGCGCTCTTAGAATGTATGGAGGAGCGGCAAGTGAGCATTGATGGTGTTCGTCATGTGTTATCGCCGCCATTTATGGTATTGGCGACACAAAACCCTATTGAATATGAGGGTACCTACCCGCTCCCTGAAGCGCAACTGGACCGGTTCCTGTTCAAATTACGCGTTGATTACCCGGTTGCCGAGGTCGAGACACAGATTTTGATGAACTATCACCAAGGGTTCGACGCGACTCGCTTGGAAGCAGTAGGGGTCGAAAGTGTGATTGATAGCGCGTCGCTTCAGGAGTGTCAGAAAGAGATTCAAGCGGTGACCGTAGAAGATTCGATTTTCAATTACATCGTCGGTTTAGCGACAGCATCGCGTAATTCCAGTGAGTTGGTTTTGGGTGGGAGCCCGCGCGCCTCGATCGCCCTCTTATTGGCGAGCAAAACCTACGCTGCGCTTCAAGGGCGAGACTATATCCTGCCTGACGATGTTAAGTTTCTGGCACCGCATGTCTATCGGCATCGCATCCTGCTGAAACCTGATGCCGAAATTGAGGGGTTAACGCCAGACGATGTGATTGATCGGCTGCTTGCAGAGGCGGAAATTCCGCGTTAGGTACAAAGATGCATTTCAGCAACCGTCTCCTCATCTTCCTACTTCCGGTAGCGATCCCGATTGTGCTTTACAACGTCTCACCGAGCTTGCTGTACGTCGGTGGTGCTTATCTGGTGGTGTTGTTTGTCGTCGGTGCGATAGATTACGTTACCAATCCGTTGTTTGGAAGGGTTGAGATCAGTCGTGAGATGAATTCCAAGTTCTCGTTGGGTGTGGAGAATATCGTGACGCTGAAGGTTGCCAACCGCTCCCAGCATCGGCTCAGACTCCGTATCAAAGACGATTTTCCCGACGAATTTTTGTATGAGACGGTCCTCCACGATTGCCGTGTGTCGCCGATGCACGCTACGGACCTATCGTATCGTCTGACACCGCTACGGCGAGGGATTTACCAGTTCGTGGATATTCATCTGCAGTGTTGGGGTGTTTTGGGGCTGATTGTTCGTCGGCGACGTATTCCGGCCTCGGCGGAAATAAAGGTTTATCCGAATCTACAGGCGGTGCGGCAGTATGAGCTCTTAGTAAAACGCGGGATGCTCCACCAAATCGGGCTTAAAACTTCTCGGCAGTTTGGGGAAGGTACTGAGATGGAACGGCTGCGTGAATACTCACCAGACGACGATTTCCGCCGTATTGATTGGAACGCGACTGCGCGTCAACGGAAACCGATTGTCCGCGAATTTGAGACCGAACGGAGCCAAGATGTGGTGATTATGTTGGATACGGGTAGGCTTATGGCATCCCCTATTCTTTTAGAAACGTCCACACTGCCTGCTGAAGCATCGACGCCCCAAAAGGCGATGCTGAAATTGGATTACGCCATCAATACAACGCTGATGACGGCTTACGTCTCAATGCTGAAGGGTGATAAAGTCGGATTGATCGCTTTTGCGGATAGGGTTCACCAATATCTCGCGCCGAAGCCTGGCAAAAAGCAGTTTCTGACGATGTTAGAGACCATCTATGCGCTCCCCGTTCATCCGGTTGAGCCGGACTTTGAGGAAGCGTTCAAATATCTGGCTTCCAAACAACGTAGGCGCGCCCTCATTATCCTTTTTACGGACATTTTAGACAGTGATTCTGCTGAAGGGATTGCTGCCTACGTTTCGCAACTTTCTAAACATCATCTCGTTGCCTGCGTGACCTTGACGGATTCCGGTATCGTTGAATTGGCGGAGCAGAAGACCAAAGATTCCAAATCGGTCTATCAGAAAGCGATTGCCGATCGGTTATTGCAGGAGAAGCACGCGATGTTAGAAATCCTACGTCGTCAAGGTGTTATCACGATTGATGTGCCAGCGCACCAGTTGACGATGGCGGTGGTGAATAAGTATTTAGAGCTTAAGGCGAAGTCGAGGATTTAGTAGAGAGTTATGAGTTATCAGTTGCCTGTTGTGTTAGGTGCTTTCATTGTGAAGAGGTAGGTAAACAGTAAAATCCCTGTCACGGCACCGAACCCAATTTTGACGACATTTGGCAGCTCGGAGGGTGAGACGAAACCTTCAATGGTTCCTGCAACGATGAGAAGTGCCACGCATCCACCCAACAGCCGAACAGCGATTTTGGCAGCGTCTGTCAAAGCACGTTTACGCGTATATAGCGACGGCGCGATAAGCGAATAGCCTAACTTTAATCCGGCACCCCCTGCGATAAAGATTGTTGTGAGTTCAATGTAGCCGTGCGGCGAGACAAACGACCAGAGCGCTAGCGAAACGCCGTTGGCATGGCATAACCCTGCAACTGCCCCGATGTGGATACCGTTGAGGACTAAAATATAGGCGGTGCCGACCATAAACATGATGCCCCACGCGAAGGCATAAAACGCGACGCGGATGTTGTTCGTCATCACAAAGGAAGCGAATAGGTTTCGCCATTCAGGTGATGTGTCGTTCCACGCGTCATTTTCTAACTTCTTGATGTGGGAGACATAGCGTTCGGGTATGAGTTTTTCCGCAAGTTCGGGAGTCGTCAGACCGACCCAATATGCCGCCGCAAATGCGACAATGAACATTAGGAACGCTGCGCCGATAAAACTGAGATTTTCGCGAAACAGGGTCGGGAAGCCGAAGTGAAGGAACTGTCGGAGATTGCCTCGCTTGAAGGGAGAAGTCTGGTAAACCGTGGCGTGTGCGCGTGATGCGAGTTCGTTGAGATATGGGACACACCGGTCCTGCGGGAAATCGCGGCGTGCGACTGCTAAATCGGACGTGACACGCTGATATAGATAACCGAGTCGATTGAGCTGTGTCGCATCCGCGTCGCGTGGACGGTTAAGCAATGCTTCGAGTTCGTTCCAAGTTTCCTGTTTTTTTGTAATGAATTCTGTGATTGTCATGACGCGGAATAGTTGCCAGTTGTCAGTTATCAGTTGCCAGTTAATCTGAATGTGAATTTCTCTCTACATCATTAAACGCTATTTCATATCAAAAATCAAGCCTTTTTACGCCGACAGGGGAGCATACCCTCAAAATGAACGAACAATTATCGATAGAAACACCTGAACAGATTGACATTAGTTTTCAAAAGGCGGGTATCGGGTCGCGTTTCTATGCAGCACTGATTGATACCGGACTGCTCTTGCTCATCGCCTTTATTGGGTATTACGTTAACCGCAATTTCATATCCGAACTCGGTGAGACGCTCGGTAACTGGCTCGGTGCGTTAGGCGGTATCCTCGTTTTCGCGCTCTTCTGGGGATATTATATGGTGTTTGAGGTCACGACGAATGGTCAATCGCCGGGAAAACGTGCGCTGGGTTTACGGGTCATCAAAGATGGCGGCTACCCGATAGGTTTTGCGGATTCAGCGATCCGTAATCTGGTGCGTGTGGTTGATTTCCTTCCTTTCTTTTATGGGGCGGGTCTGCTGGCGATGCTCCTAAACAGCAACTGGAAGCGATTAGGTGACTTGGCTGCGGGGACGCTCGTTGTTAAAGTGGCGCGTACGGACTTGAAACTTACAGGTGTGAATTCAAAAGCAGAAGCATCCGCTCTCAACATTTCACCACAAGTATTTGACTATGCGGCTTGGATCCGACCTGAGTTGGTCACAGAGAACGAGTTAAGTACGATCCGTGAGTATCTTGTCAGACGCGGCACTCTTCCGAAATTTCGCCGCTCGGAGTTGGCACGGACGATAGCCACTCCTATCATCGAAAAGATGGGGGGCAGCGGTTCAGTGAGTTATGAGCAGTTTTTAGAAGAAGTCTACGCGCTTAAGACACCGCAAACGACCTGAAATAGTTAAGGGGATAGTCATGCCAGAACCGACAGATCCATCACAATCGAATAATGTGCCTCCAAAACTACAAGCCGTAGGGTTTGGTGAACTTCTGGATACAATATTCAGCCTTTATCGTACGCATTTCCTATCGTTCTTTGGCATTGCTTCGGGTTACTTTATGGCGATAGCCCTAATGATTTCGATCACTTTCCTTGACGATTCAGTAGCGCGGAGCGTGAGAGTGGCAATTTGGGTACCTATTGTCATCGCTGTCTTAGGGATTTCTATTTTTGTGGTGAGCAGGCTTGTTTTTGCTGGTGCACAAGCCTGTTTGGGGAATCCTATCAGCGTGGGTGAGGTGTTAAGGCAAGGGAGGCGGCAATTTTTGCCATATCTCGTTGGTTCATTTTTATTCGGAGTTATCACAATTTTCTGTGTATTCCTCTCAAGTTTTGTCCTTGCGTCGCTCATAATATCTTATATTAGGAGTTCTATAGGAACGAATGGCATAGAGATAGGGATCCTGAATTTCATTCTCCGAATATTTGCGCCACTGATAATAGTTGGTATTATCGGTTTCTTTATAACCTATTGGAGTTTCTTTGTTTCCGCTACGTTGCTGGAGGAAACATCAATGCGCGTTGGATTCAGGCGAAGCCGTGCGTTAATCAGCGGCAGACGGTGGCGTATCATTGGGACGGTGATAGCGATTTTCCTACTTGCTTTCGCTATCGGTTTTATACTCCGCACTGTTTTTGCGTTTCTATTTGTTATTACAGGACTTGAGGGTGTCGGAAATTTTAGGGAAACTGTACAATGGATGGCACTATGGGAACTCCCTACAGAATTATCCGAGTTACGTCTCTCTTACGCGCTGATGTACCTGATTAACTTAGGGATTGATACGTTTACGATGCCGATCTGGGTGATCGGTTTTACGCGCCTCTATTTTGATCAACGTATCCGGAAAGAGGGATTTGATATTGAAGTGATGGCGACACACCGAGGAGAATAGAAAGTGCCAGCGATGGCTGAGAATAGGAATGGTGCCCAATCTCTCACCTGACATAAGGTTCAGGATTCCGCTCCGCTTCTGCCAAGAGTGTGTCCACATAGGTTTTGATGTGGAACAACCGACAGTCCGAATCTCCTACCTTGCCTTGTCTTAATTCACCGAGTGCATCCCAAAACGCGCCGAGTTTTGGACGGTTCAGCCCGATAAACGTTGCCTGCGAATCGTCCGTGAGGCGTTTGTTCCAATAGATGACCTCAACGAGATGGATATAGGTCGAGGTGTTGTAATCGACACCGATCATGAGAAGTTTGGCATCCGATTTGTATGCACGAAACATCGGTGAATGCGTGCCGTAAGTCTTTCCCCACGGGTGGAGGTCCCACGGCGATTGATAGCCTTCGCGTCGGCGATGATCTGCCACAAATGCTTCTGCATCTTTCCCGCGCGCAGCAACGGCGTGCGAGTAGTGGTCGGAGCGATAGGTGCCGGGCATCTGCCGAAAGAACTCTGTCAGCCATCCGACTGTGGAGGGCGTTGTCGGTACATCCCACGCTGCGACGCGTTCTTCACGACTCGGTAAGAGATTGAAGGTCGGCATCAGAATCAGTCCGTCTTGTCCGACGGTTTCTTCTAATGCAGCAACAACTGTGCCTGCCCCACCCTCAACAGCTCCCAAACTCTTGAAGGACGAATGAATAAAGAGTGTATCTCTCTTTTTCATACCGAGATCGGTAAAGTCTTGAATGAGTTTTTCGCGGGTATAAGGTGTTTTCATTATAATTAGCCGTCAGCAGTCGGTTTTCAGCCGTCAGTCTTGTATTTTCGCAATAGCTCAACGATTTTTCCTGCGTCTGCCCGTCGCATCCGTTGTGCGATCTGCAATGGCGTTTGACCTTTCCTATTCTTAAGATTTGGATCTGCCCCTTTGACGAGTAGTGCTTCGATTGCTGCGCGCTGTTTTTCACCGTCCTTTATTGTTGATCGGATCGCTTCAAACAGTGCGGTTTCACTGTTGTTATCGATGGCATCAACCGTGGCACCTTTTTCGATGAGCAGATTGATGACTGTGAGAAAGCCTGCTTTCGCGGCATAGTGTAACGCCGTTTTTCCTTTGTAGTTCCGTACATCGATATCGGCACCGAGTGCTAAAAGCCCCAGAATTTCGTCTGGATGCTCCCCGTTATCGCCGCGGCAAGCGTAAACAAGCATGGGCCACCCCATGTCTCCCTGATCGTTTATGTCCTTCGGTGGAGCACCATAACTTTTGAGGAGCCTGCTCATTTCGGAACCGTCGTCCAAGATACGTGGTGCTTTGTTCGGATCCGCCCCATTCTTGAGTAATAACGTGGTAATCTCTATCCGATTCCCTGAGACTGCATAATCCAGAAAGCGTTCGCTATACGGTTCGATTGTCGCACCTCGCGAGATGAGCAATTCAACGATTGCCGGGTCTTCACCCCTGATCGCATAGCAGAGCGGAGTCGCCCACGCCGTTTTTCGGTGTTCAAAGGTGTGGGGTTTCCCTGCAGGTAGCATGACCGCTTGAAGATATGCACTATTGACGAGACTTGGGTCGTTATCAAGATGCGAACGGACTGCATCGTAATCGGCAAGATAGGCGGCGGTGTGGACATCGATTGTCGCGCCGTGCTGAAGTAGGTAGTCTGCTACAGGGTCGCGTCCTTCATAGCGTGCTACACAGTAGGGCGTTATCTCAAGGCGGTGCTGGATATGATAGCAACCCGGCAGGTTTATATCGGCACCGCGTTCAAGGAGAAATCGCACCATCTCCAATTTCCCACGATACGCTGCTTCCCACAGCATCGTCCGACCGTGTGAACCGATGGTGTGGATCCATGCGGGGTTGGCATCCAGCAGTTGGCGAACGGTTTCGAGGTCGCCGCGTCCTGCTGCCGCGACAACAATTTTCAGAAAGTCGCTCTGATTTCCAGTAAGTTGAACCTTTGGCATGGTCTTATAGAACTCCATTTGTACCACAATCTGTATGAAGTTTAAGAAAATATTTCGCTAATAAACGGGCAATGAATTGCCCTACTACAAACAGACGGGCTCGTAGTAGTGCGATTCATCGCACGTTCCGACATTACCGAATTAAAGTGCGGGACGGTGATGCCGTGAAAAATAGACTACCCTTGTTTAATCCGCATCAACGACGCGGGGACGACTACCGATAGAGGGAGGCAACAGCATCCGTTTCTGTTGTTCGGTCAACTCACCGTATTTACTGATATCGTAGTAGATGTTCGACCATGAAGAGTGTCCAGGGCTGTACTTATAGAGCAGCGAACGCCGTTGATGGTTCGCCTTCCACGGCATCGTTCCATGAACGAGGGCTTCCGTGAAAAAGACGACATCCCCCGCTGCCAGAGCAGGTTGGACAACGTAGTGTGCTGGACGCTCAAATCGGCGCACCTCTAATGGGATTTCCCGCAAAAAGTTGCTCTTGTGGCTTCCGGGAACACAGGCAAATCCACCTGCACCTGCCGGCGCATCGGCTAAGTTGTAGGTCATCACGGATAAGCCGTTGCGCATGATACCGTCCCGATATTTGTACCAGTGATCCGCCTCAGGACCGCCGGGTCCACCGCCATCTTCGCCACCGTGCAAGCCATTAATATGGGGACCTGCCTCCATGAAGATAGCATAGTCATGGTCGAGTCGGACATGCGGACCCAATAGTTCAAGGAGATACGGAAGGGTTTTTGGATGGTCAATCAGTCTCTTAAAGGGTTCACCCCAGAGACTCGGCGGTCCCTGACGCTCGCCGTTATCAATGATGTCGTTCATCTCAGCGACTTCATCGTCGGTCAAGACGTTCTTGATGATGAGGTAACCTTCAAGGTCTACCTGAAACTTTTCTTCACCTGTCATGGTCTAAGTTCCTTTTTTCGGCTATCGGCTTTCAGCCGTCAGCAATCAGAAAAGAGATTCCTTGAGCAAATAACTGAAACCGACTGCTATATAGGTTTTTCAGTCTTTTCAATTCGAGTCAATGACGGATGGTCGTCTGCCGATGGATGGAGGCAATAGCATCCGTTTTTGTTGTTCGGTCAACTCGTCATATTTGCTGATGTCGTAGTAGTGTCCCGACCAAGCGGAATGTCCCGGACTGTATTTGTAGAGCAATGACCGGCGTTGATGTTCCGCTGTCCACGGCATCGTCCCGTGGACGAGTGCTTCTGTGAAGAAGAGTACATCGCCTGCCCCGAGTGCGGGTTGGACGACGTAGTGTGTCGGACGTTCAAATCGGCGCACCTCTGACGGAATCTCCCGCAAGAAATTGCTCTTGTGGCTTCCGGGGATACAAGCGAATCCGCCTGCGCCTGCGGGTGCGTCCGCCAAATTGTAGGTCATTACACACAACCCGTTGCGCATGATACCGTCGCGATATTTATACCAGTGATCGCCTTCGGGACCGCCGGGTCTACCGCCGTCTTCACCACCGTGCAATCCGCCGCGGCCTTGCCCCGCCTCCATAAAGATGGCGTAATCGTGGTCGAGTCTAACATGCGGTCCTAATAGATCAATCAAATACGGCAGGATCTTCGGATGGTCAATCAATCTCTTAAAGGGTTCACCCCAGAGGCTTGGGGGGCCTTGGCGTTCTGTGTTATCAATGATGTCGTTCATTTCAGCGACTTCGTCATCGGTCAGAACGTTCTTTATGATGAGATAACCTTCAAGATCTACCTGAAACTTTTCTTCACCTGTCATGGTTGCAGTTCCTTTCATTTGGCTTTTAGCCGTCGGTTTTCGTCGGCAGTTCAGAAAAGAGGTTTCTTATATGGATAACCAACTACTATATACAGCTCTTCTGGTTTTTCAATCTGGGTCAATGACGCGGGGTCGTCTGCCAATAGAGGGTGGCATTAGCATCCGTTTCTGCTGCGCTGTCAACCCGTCGTATTTGCTGATGTCGTAATAATTCTGTGACCAAGCGGAGTGTCCAGGGCTGTATTTGTAGAGCAACGACCGGCGTTCGTGATCGGCTGTCCAGGGCATCGTGCCGTGAATGAGTGCTTCCGTGAAAAACAACACATCCCCCGCTTCAACGGGCGGTTGGACGACGTAGTGTGCAGGACGCTCGAATCGGCGCACGTCTGATGGGATCTCCGGTGCGAAGTTACTCTTATGGCTCGCCGGAATACAGGCGAATCCGCCTGCGCCTGCGGGTGCGTCCGCGAGATTGTATGTCATCACGGACAATCCATTCCGCATGTGTCCGTCTCGGTATTTATACCAGTGATCGCCGACGTGTCCACCGGCGCGTCCACCGTCCTCGCCGCCGTGCAACCCGCCACGCCCTTGACCTTTCTGCATAAAGAGAGAGTAATCGTGATCGAGTCGGACGTGCGGTCCTAATAGATCAATGAGATACGGCAGGATAGTCGGATGGTCGATGAGCCGTTTGAAGGGTTCACCCCAGAGACTCGGCGGTCCTTGGCGATCTCCGTTGTCAATAATATCGTTCATCTCGGCAACTTCGTCGTCGGTCAAGACGTTCTTTATGACGAGGTAGCCTTCAAGGTCTACCTGAAATTTCTCTTCACCTGTCATGTATAGAAACTCCTGTTGTTGGCTGTCGGAAACCGTCAAGGCATCGGCTATCAGCCGTCGGAAACCGTCAGCGGACGTGAGATCAAATAAACTGTGTTGTGAGTTCGGATAGTTTGGTTATTGTTCTCACATTAAGTGTGAACTCTTTCTTCTCTGAACTGTCTTTATCGACGTTAAAGTCAAAAGCGTTGCCCTCGTTTTTCCTTTGTATCAGTATTGGGACGATACCAGCATCGCGAGCGGCTTTCGTATCGTCTTCTGTGTCTCCGACATAAACGACTTCTTTAGGCTTCATTCCCGTCTGCTCAAGAGCCGAATCAAATATTCGTGGATCCGGTTTCTTGATGCCCACCTCAGCCGAAATAACAACCGAATCAAAAAAATGCGTCAGACCGAGTTTACTGAGAACGGAATGAACGTGCGGTGGATGGTCGAAATTGGAAATGAGGGCGAGTTTTTTGGAACGATGTAGTGTTTGCAGCACGTGTAGTGCCTCGGCATCGAGTGGTATATGTTTTTGCCAAGCACTGGCAATTTTGTTTGCGATCTCTGTTATGTCTTCAGAAGTTAGATTCAGTTTTAAATCGGAACAGAGGTTTTGGATACGTTGTTCAAACACCGTCATATTGTGCTGTCGCGGTGTTGGTTCGTTTTTGCCAAAAAACTGATCGCAGCTTTTAGCGAATGATTCAATTGAACGCGTCAACCCGTGCAATCTGAGTTGTTCATGAAATTCGCTTAACCAATCAGACCATGCAGCATCCATATTTCCGTACACCAAGAGAGTCCCGTATAAATCAAAGAAAATTCCGTTAATGGTCATTTTGTATTCCATTTCCCGATGATAGATTGAGCAGAGACTGGACTTCTGTTGTAAACCGTCTGCTAAATATTTCTATCCGAGAGTTACCAGTTCAAACAATTTTCCTATCTTTCGGTGCGGTCACTTCAAAATCAAAGCCGCCAAGCACTTCACCATTGATCTCTCATGTTCAAGGGTTTCTTTATTTTCGTGCCCCTAATCCCCGTGAATATGAAAATGATACCATATCCAAAGGACGGATGTCAATTATTATACCATTAGTGAGCAGGAGCATTCAATTTTAAGAAATTATTGGATTGGACGGCTTTTTTTGCAGGATCCGGTGCGAAATCTAGCGAAATCTAGCGAAAATTTCTGCGAATTGTTATAAAACATAACATACATAAAGCATTATCACCTGCGAAAAGGACAACGCCAAAAACGGACAATTGAATGACCCTGCATTAGTGGGTTTCTTTGGGCATCGTTTTTCTGCTGTTTCTACCCGTTTCTCATCGCGTAGGTCTCTATCATCTGGCGTTGAAAGTTTCGTTTGTGAATTACCACTCCTGTGGCGTATACGTGGCGTGTAGTCTTGCGACACCTGCAAATTTTGCTTCCAGTGTTTTGAGGGAGGAAAATAATTTCATCAAGTGCTGTTCTTCCTTCAATCGGAGGTTATACCATTTCACCAGCGATTGATCTGTGGCGTGGAGATTTCGGAAAGCGTCGTCCCGTATCTCTGGCATTCTGGCTTCTGCGTGTGCTGTCTGGTAACGGTTATAAAGTTCGTGTAAATGTTCAATCTTTGCGTCAATCTTTTCCAACCGCGCTGTCTGTGCTTCGACACGTTCGCGGAGTGTCTCTTTCAAGAGGCTGTCTATCCGGGCATAAGTGATCCCGAGGGTCTCACGGACGTGTTCTTGGTGCAGGTCGTAAAGGGTTTTAAACCGACTTTTTGCGAAGATGGCACTGGTTGGGTCGCAGATCCGAAGTCTATCGGAGAGTCGTCTTCTGAATGTGTCATCAGCGCGGGCTTGGGCATCCCGCTCGGGGAATTGCTCTATAAGTATAGTGACGACATCGCCGCGTCGAAACCCTCTGGCGAAAAGTGAGATGGCATATTCTATCTCGTCGGGTGAGAGTTGGATGGGTGGCAGCGCTGCGGTTTCTCGAACTTCTTCAAGTTCTATGTCGTCATAAACGATCGGTTTCTCTTCAATTGCGCGTGGTAACTGTGTATTTGGGTTCTGGTGTTCTGTGTTCATGGTTTGACCTCTTAGCGAAATGCTGCGAATGTTTCCGCAGGTTGTTTTTATTTGGATATTCTCATACTTCTAACACGGTATATTTCAAGTATATCATATATAAAGTATAAAGTCAAGGGAAATATTGAGTTTTCTGCCGTTGTCTGATGCGCTGATTTTCGGGATTACCGGATTGATAGGATTGTGAGGTTGTGTTGTCTGACTCACGAATTGCCGCGGGTGTAGCAATAGGCGAATCATGTCATTCGATATGCGTTTCTCATCTACCCCTGTCGGTGGGTGCTGTCACACTTGTAGGCGGCGTTTGTAACTCCGATCTTCTCATTTGACGTTTTCTAGTGGAAAATCCCGATGTGATTTTGCCTTAAAAAAGTTACCAATCTGACTGAAAAGTTACCAAATGGTAACTTTTTTCGTTTTTTGGTAACTTTTATATTTAGGTCGTAAACCCAGTCACTGTATGGATTTAGAGGCGTTTTTTCTCATATTTCTGGCTGCGGAAAAAAGTTACCAAGCGAAGTGTAACATTTGCGATTTTGGCGGTCAATTGTATCTGCAAGTTGCTCCGTTTTTTGGGTTTTCTTCAAAACGATAACATAACATATATAAAGAGGAATGTCAAATAAATATTTGGTTTTTTGGGTAAAGACACTTATGGCAGGATCGGCAAGCATATGGGTATTTACCCATAGATATGTTGCTAACGAGGTATCCTAATTTCACAGAAAGGTGAGAGCAGCGCGTTGTCTGCTAATTTTTTGATGTCCAATAGATCACATGTTGCGAGCCGTGTTTAATCTGTTTACTGTAAATTGTGTTAGTAATTCTGAGTAATTCTACTTAGAATTTTCGGTAAGATTACAGATCGAGCCATTTAGCTAAACGGTCCCACGCAAGTCCTGCTATACACTGGGCACGTTTTTGAATGATGTCGAGGGACCACTCTTTATCATAAAGCGCGATGCTCTTACAGAGGCCAAGATATTTGGCATTCGTTAGCACTTCATTAGCACTTTTCCTCAAGTTAAGTCCTGCATTTGGTAGTTGTTTTTGCAAATTATTGAATTCTGCTTCTGTCTCTGCTGATAGCAAATTATACATCAATTTCTTGTGCTTCCAACTTTTATTTCCGACAGCGTTGTTCTCTTCTTGTGGTAGCAAAATTAAATTACCGAGAGTATGGACAGTTTTTGAATCATTATATATATTGTCATATATATTCCCATTCCAATTCGCATTTCGGGACTGAGGAGCGACATGTTCAATTGTGAAGTATGCTTTGTCATTCCATCGATTAAGCGTCAACATAGGGTTTATGTCAGGTCTTCCTCGTGTCAATAACCCTTTTTCTGTTCCGTCTGCAACAGTATCATCTGAAGCGCAGAAAATCAAAAAACGAGTTATCACTTTTGCGTATTGATAAATTGCAGTTGTTGAAGCCTGTTTTATCCACTCTTCTTTACTTTCGATTTTGCCTTTATGTTGCAAGACAAGTCGTAATGCCTTTTTGTAGTTGGAAATTAAGACTACTCCAGGGCTGCCATTTGGATGTTGAGCTAATGGCGGAACATGTTCATCGGTATGGTGTATTCCTATATTCATAATATCGCGATAATATGAATCAATATTATCGGTTGTTCCTTTTGCCCCTCTCCATAAAACCGAAAAAGCTACAGTTGCTTTAATCGCCGCGACAAAATCTTTCGTTTTTTGTATTCGTTCTGTTTCTGGTTCATCATCTGAGATTTGCTGATAAAACCGCGAAAGTGGAGCAATAGTTATTGAATGTTTGAGCTCTCTGAGTACCTCAAAACCAACTATAGCCTCTTCATCATCAATATTGAGTGACGTAAAGTCTGGCTTGGCACCCTTTTTAACATCCCATAGTTTGTCTAAAAAGGATGCTACTACGGCGAGTGAGCGCACAAAGGACCGGTTTTTGTCAATATCATTGAGTTCAGACCGTTTATCGAACTCATCATGTAAGTAACGCCTCTGATGGGTTAACGTCTTTTGTAACTTATATCCTGTCTCAAAAAGGGCAAAGTGTACTAACATCTCGGCAGTGGCTTTTTGCTTCTTTTCGCTCTTATTGTATCTATCAATGTATCCCTCAATTTCCGTTATATGCTTGTGGCTTTCAGTTACCTGGTATTTCTCAAGTGTTTCCCGTTCAATTACTTTGGTTTTGAGTGTCTCAAAAGCTGTCAAAAGTTCACCGGTAGTATTCAGAGCTTCAAATATGTCGATAGCATCGTTTTCGTTTTTAGCAATTACCACTGTTGCTGCTATATGATGGTTTAAATAGCGAGCGAAAATGAGGGATTGAAGAAGATGACAGAAATACTGATAATTTTTGTCATCACTTGCTTCCTCAATGTATTTTTTTACAACGTCGGGGGGAGGAAAATCCCGAATTCCTGCAAAAGACTCTTGAATAGGCGGAAAATTGGGATCGTCAGGAGGTGATTGACAAATACGCTTGATTTCTTTCCGAATGAAGCGAAATGCTTTATCAACCGTTTTGTAGCGATTATTATCCCCGAGGTTTAATTTGAATTGTGTAGTGTTTCCCGATTCTGTAAAGTCAATATATTTCCAAATTAACTTTGCGATAGGGCTCTCATATTTTGCTTCATCCTGTCTGAACGACCATTCATCTGAATAGGCACGGATAATCCGTGGATAATATCGGTAATTAGTGTTTCTATCAATTCGATCAATCAAGTACGTATCTCTAAGATCGGCAAGGAGTTCGGTGCATTTTTCACAGAGCCAGTCAAAATGGGATCCAGTTTTTCCATCAAGTCGCTTTATGGCGCGCCGAATGTAATCATGCATTACTATATTTGAAATTAGGATAGTAGAAATACGTTGTT
This sequence comes from uncultured bacterium, assembly GCA_964593655.1. Lineage (GTDB taxonomy): Bacteria > Poribacteria > WGA-4E > WGA-4E > WGA-3G > WGA-3G. Next base: position 18,767 of record CAZQIP010000113.1, read on the forward strand.
GGCCATCTATAATTGTCATTACAGGTCGTGAAAGTCTGGCATGATATATTGGTTTTATTGTCTTATACTCAGTATCTTGAATAGTTATGATAGTACCGATAAAGCTAATGGTCTCTGGTCGAGAAATAATCTGACGAATGCCTTGCAGTACATCTTCAAACAACCGTAAAATGTTCTTGTTATCCCATGAGTAAGGACGTTGGTAAGCAGGAATATAACAGGATTGCCCGTCCTCGGTCATGAATTCCCATATACATTGGGAATTTGTGGTGAAAATTCTATCTATTTCAGTAGACATTTATTAGTTCCTTTCTTCAGCCAGATTTGACTAAGTTTATCCTTCTTGTTACAATATGTCATTGAGGGCATCAGACAGATTCCATATCGGGTCCTGATTACCATCGCGAAGCATTTCTACTATGTGCGGAATTCCTGCTGCAGCTAAGCCATTTGCAATAGTTATCATACGGCGAGGTTCACCCACAATTTCCACGTTGTCTTCAACAGATATAGCAATTAACATTACTGCTTGGACCCGCCAACTATCCCTGTCGAAGACTGACCCTTCATTAAATTTGAAGGTTTTCTGTCCAGATAAATCCATGCGCTTGAGTTGTTTGTGGGCTGCAAGGGACAATCCAGCGAACCAGAAATCGACCATTCGTGGAAAAGGACTTTGATCAACGCTAGTGTTCCCACCTGTCTGACAATACCAATCATAGAAATCTCGATGTTCAATAGGAGCAATTAGATCCATACTAGCAAAAGGATTATGATATTGTTCTGCCATTGCTTACCCCTTTGTATTCATTCTACATCTACTTGTCGCTGACACAGTCTACATTCCTTTCGATGATTGCAATTACACCGCAATACCTTACGTTCTTTTACCTGGGGATCGTTGACTATCATTCGAGGATAGTGCGCCGGATTTGTCAGTGTTATAACTTCTCCTGCCTCGGCATCCAGAATTTCTTCACAGTCGGCAATCTCAGCACGCGTCAGAAATAGGACCAGCTGTGAACTTTCGCGGATAGTAGTTTTGAGTACAGATCTCTTGACATAACCACTCATCATTCCAAGAGGTGTGTCAATAACATTAGGTGCTTCTACTTCACTCACTTTAGTAAGAGCAAGAATAAAGGCAAGGGTCAAGGCCCTTCGAGAAGCACCATTCAGATCTCGATCCGGGTTCAAAGATCGATCATTCGGTCCATAAACAAGAATATCGAAATCACTACTGATTTCTGCTTTCCGAATAATTGCTCCTTGTTCAGGGTCCGCGCCAATCATCTCTAAGAAGATAGTATTCATCAACACGCTAACCTTGTTTAATTCTTCGTTTGTCATCCGGTCATAGGAATTCTTAAGGACGCGTTCTACATCGCTGGCCACTTCTAATCTGGCAAGTACGCGTGCCCCTCTTCTTTGCTGACGAAGAAGATTATCACGCTGCGAAACCAGATTTTTGTGTTCTTTTTCTAGACCTTCAAGTCGGGTTTCATCTCGCGTCCAATCAGCGTTAAAGCGATCACGCTGATTTTTATATTCTCTTTGAACAGAACGGAGCCCCTGAATGTCAACGTCTGGTATGCTGTCCAGCTGGACCTCAAGAGCTTTAAGTTTCTTTCCTTGCTCAGCGCGCAAGGTCTCAAGTTCATCGCGGCGATTTATAACTTCGGCATATAGATCAGTCCAATGTTCAGCATCGGCGATTTCCTTTTGCTTTAGGGAATTTGAACCGAAATAGAGTGCAGTGATGCTGCCTTGGAGTGCATCCGCCTTTTGACTCTCATCGATTAAGCACTGAATATGGTCTCTCCGTTGCTTACCTTGGGTATCATAAGGATCCAGCGATTCACCGCAAATACAAGTGGGTCTATTGAGTCGTTCTTCAAGAACGGGGATTGTCGTACTGGGTATCTTACCTTGGTCCCGCAGCGCGTCTAACTTGCTGAGGCTTTTTTCCATTACGGGACCAAGCAGATCGCGCGAAAGGGGTAGATTTCTGAAGAGATTGGAGTGTGCTTTGCCAGCGTCAGCCTGCTGTTTATCAAGCCATTTCAACTGCTTCTTGGTTTGCTCAATGTCACGTTTAAGCTGTTCTTGGTCGCCTTCAATTAATATTGCTTCAATTTGCTTCTGAATTTCAGAGAGTTTTTGATCAAACAAGTCAAATTGTGATTTGGAATCCTCTATTTTCTCTGAAAGTTCTGTGGAATCTTTATCTATTTGCTCCAGTTTTGCTGCGATTTCTGTGAGTTCCTCATTAGTTCCAATCTTTTTCGCGGCTTTGTTGGCTTCACTAGGTAGTGTTTACATTTAGAAGTTATTGACATTTTGAGCATGGATTGGTAGACTATTTTCCATGAAAACTCAAAAGATAGATAAAACTGAAGATTTGCCTATGATGATTAGTGATGCTGCTTGGCAGAGCATCCACCC
>CAZQIP010000114.1:0-6910 GCA_964593655.1 uncultured bacterium
GCTTAGGTTTTTTGACGATATGCTGCTATAGACATACCGTCCCCTACGGGACTGAAGAGGTTTTTGAAGCATTCAAGGTCTCCGCGTAGTATCCGGTTCGGTTGCAAACCGAACCTACCGGGCCTGGGACTGAGACGGTTATTTTTTCTAAAATTGACACCTATGGTGCGGTTTCCTAACCGCACCGGGCATTGGTAAAAATTACCCGATTAAAATTCTTAATCTTCATTAGGGGTGCTATGTCTATAAATAGGTGGCAACTTGCGTTATAATAATCATCTCCTACTTAACTTGAGAGTACTTCATTATTCGTGGAGACTTTAGGACCGCGGCGAACTGCGCAAATTGCCTGGAGTCTAAATGTGGACGACGCTGAATTGATGCGTATCAGTCGAGAAGGCACACTGTCCCTGAACTTGAACGAGATGAAACCATCCAGACCCACTTCGGCGCGTTGGGACGCAACCCGACCGATGTAGAGATAGAAACCATCGCGCAAACCTGGTCGGAGCACTGCGTTCATAAAACGTTCAAAAGCATCATCCGCTATTCCGAAGACGGAAAAGCACCAGAACAGATTGACGGCTTGTTTCCAACCTATATCCAACGCGCAACTGAAGAGATTGACAAACCTTGGTGTGTCTCCGTCTTTTCAGACAACGCCGGTATCATTGAATTTGATGAGACGTTCAATCTCCTCTTCAAAGTAGAGACACATAACCACCCCTAAAAAGAAAGGGGAAATAACTATGAATCGTTGGACGCAGCTAAGTATTGAGTTTGCCAATCAGAGAAACTATCTAGATGAATTGTTTAGTGTTTATCCAACAATTCCCGAAGGAAAGCGAGATATTGATAAAGATCTATGGGAACAAGTAGAGGAGTCATTTCAGAAAAGAGACAATAGCGCGTTGTTAAATGCATTGCTCAAATTAGACTTGTTCCCAATAAAAGATTCCTATGTTGCGTATCTGAGAAAGAACAAGAGTGCAATAGGGAGAAACCCAAATACAGTTGATAGATTATGTGGTAGACTTTATGAAATGGGATTAGAGAAAATTTACGAACGTTCCTCTGAGCCGAAAGAAACAAATAGGCAAATTGGCCCCTTATTTAGACGCTGGTTAAACAAAGGGGTATTGGGCGTTCAACCCATTTCTCTTGAAGATTTTCTTGCGTCAGACGATAATGCTGTCTTGGATGCGAGCGACGCTCAAATGATGGACTTTGCTAAAGAACAATTAAACTACACGCGCAACAAAGGATTAGATTTTCTCGCAAGATTTAACGGTAAATATGTAATCGGCGAAGCCAAATTTTTAACCGACTTCGGAGGGCATCAAAACGCTCAATTTAGTGATGCAATAGGTGTTGTTGAAACGGAGGTCAACGCTGTTTCGGTTGCCATTTTAGATGGAGTTCTCTATATCACAGGGCGTTCTAAAATGTATCGTGCGATTACCCAAGACTTAACCCAGTATAACATCATGAGTGCATTGGTTTTAAGAGAGTTTTTATATCAACTCTGAAGGGTTATCAAATGCAGAACTTGATTATAAAAGGCGACAATATCAAAGGGCTTGAATATCTTCTGAATGAAAGAGGTCTAAAGGGCAGGATTGATTTGGTCTATATAGATCCGCCCTTTGCCACCAATAGTCATTTTACAATTACAGATGAAAGAGCATCTACGATAAGCAGTTCTCGAAAAGGTGATGTTGCTTATTCGGACAGATTGACCGGAAAACAATTTATTGAGTTTTTAAGAGACAGATTACTATTGCTCAAAGAACTGCTGTCAGATGAAGGCTCTATTTATCTGCATATTGACTATAAAGTTGGGCATTATGTAAAGGTTATGATGGATGAAGTGTTTGGAATGAATAATTTCAGAAATGACATCACCAGGATAAAGTGTAACCCCAAAAATTTCCAGCGAACAGGATACGGAAATATAAAAGACCTGATCTTATTCTATTCTAAATCTTCAAAACCTATATGGAATGAACCGAAAGAGCCGTATACACCAGAAGATTTAGTGCGATTATTTCCTAAAGTCAAAAAAGGAAGAAGGTATACTACAGTGCCGATTCATGCGCCCGGAGAGACAGAAAATGGTGAAACGAGCAAAGCATTCAGAGGATTATCTCCTCCGAAGGGACGGCATTGGCGAACAGATGTGCAGACCTTAGAAAAATGGGATGAGGCGGGTCTGATAGAGTGGTCATCGAGAGGAAACCCTAGAAAAATAATCTTTGCGGATGAGCAGATAGGTAAAAGGGTTCAAGATATTTGGGAGTATAAAGACCCCCAATCCCCAACCTATCCAACGGAAAAAAATCCAGACCTGTTAGACCGAATTATTAAAACTTCTTCTAATCCTGAAAGTATGGTTTTGGATTGTTTTTGTGGTTCAGGAACAACTCTGAAATCAGCACATCTGCTAAATAGAAGGTGGATAGGCATAGACCAATCAGAGCAGGCTATAAAAGCAACAATTGGCAAATTGAGTGCAGTTGCCTGCCTACTCCCTAAATATGAGTTCATATCGTTGCTTTGACACGGTTGAACGAATAAGGAGGGCAAGACAAGAGATGAAACTGTGTCCTGCCATCGAAAATTCGGGCCACTGTCTAAACCGAGACTGTGATATAATAACAATCTAAATGATTTGCAGCAAAATTTCTTCAAAAAGACAAGTAAATTGCGGAGGAAGTGATGTCCAATACAGTGAACCAAATAAACATTCTAAAGGCGGACGATGCTGAACTGATGCGTATCAGTCGAGAAGGCACATTGTCGCTGAATCTCAACGAGATGAAGACCATCCAGACCCACTTCGGCGCGTTGGGACGCAACCCGACCGATGTAGAGATAGAAACCATCGCGCAAACATGGTCTGAGCATTGCGTCCATAAAACATTCAAAAGCATCATCCGCTATTCCGAAAACGGAAAAGCACCTGAGCAGATTGACGGTCTGTTTCCAACCTACATCCAGCGCGCAACCGAGGATATCGCAAAACCTTGGTGTGTCTCCGTTTTTTCAGATAACGCTGGTATCATTGAATTTGATGAGACATTCAATCTCGTCTTCAAAGTAGAGACACATAATCACCCCTCAGCGATTGAACCCTATGGCGGTGCTGGCACCGGCATCGGTGGTGTCATCCGAGATTCCCTCGGCACAGGGCTGGGCGCGAAACCGATTCTGAACACAGATGTCTTCTGCTTCGGAATGCCAGATACGCCTTATGCGCAGCTGCCGAAAGGTACACTTCACCCAAAACGCGTTTTTAAAGGTGTTGTCGCTGGTGTCCGAGATTACGGCAACCGGATGGGGATTCCTACCGCGAACGGCGCAATCATCTTCGATGCTCGGTATACCGCGAACCCACTCGTTTTCTGTGGAAACGTCGGGTTAATACCGAGAAACCGATGTGAAAAATCCGTCGAACCCGGCGATCTCGTGGTCGCCATTGGTGGGCAGACCGGACGCGACGGCATTCACGGCGCGACCTTTTCCTCCGCTGAATTGGACGACACCTCTGAAAGCCTCGGTAGCGTCGTGCAAATCGGCAACCCCATCATGGAAAAAAAGATCGTTGACGCGTTGCTACAAGCGCGCGACCGCAACCTTTATCGCTCAATCACCGATTGCGGCGCGGGTGGATTCTCGTCTGCTGTCGGTGAGATGGGCGAACATGTCGGTGCTGAGGTACACCTCGAACGCGTCTCTCTGAAGTATGAAGGGCTTGCACCGTGGGAAATTTGGCTCTCCGAAGCACAGGAACGCATGGTCATCGCCGTACCACCCGAAAATCTAACGGAACTCATGGAGATATGTGAGTCAGAAGTTGTCGAAGCGACAGTCCTCGGAACTTTCACGGATACACACAGACTACAAGTTTTCTATGAAGGCGTGCTGGTCGCCGATTTAGAGATGGAGTTCCTGCACCATGGACTCCCGAAACCCGTAAAACAGGCGGTTTGGCAGCCCCCCAAACATCCTGAGATGCCATCGCGAGACGCAGCAACAAAAGATTATACGGACGATCTCAGAAAACTCCTTGCCAGTCCAAACATCGCGAGCAAAGAATCCGTCATCCGCCAATACGATCACGAGGTCCAAGGCGGTATCGTTATCAACCCACTCGTCGGGGTGGCAAACGATGGACCGAGCGATGCATGCGTCGTCACCCCTGTCTTAGGCAGCCGAAAAGGCGTGATCGTTGCCAACGGTATTAATCCCAAATATAGCGACGTGGACCCGTATCTCAGTGCCGCAGCCGCGATTGATGAGGCTTTGCGAAATATAGTCGCTGTCGGTGGTAGCCTTGAAAAGACTGCATTACTTGATAACTTCTGCTGGGGAAACCCCGACAAACCTGACCGGCTCGGCGAATTAGTCCGCGCAGCGAAGGCGTGTTACGACATCGCGACCGCCTACGGCACCCCTTTCATCTCAGGGAAAGATAGCCTTTATAACGAATACCGCGATACAACAACCGGCGAGCAACGCGCGATTCCTTCAACGCTCCTCATATCCGCGATCTGTGTAATGCCAGACATCCGCAACGCCGTTACAATGGATGTGAAGTCACCCGGCAATTTCATCTATGTCGTCGGCAATACATACACTGAGTTGGGCGGCTCCCACTACTTCGGTATTCACGGACATATCGGAAACACCGCACCGGCCATCCGTCCTGATGAAGGTAAGCGAACAATGGAACGACTTAGCACTGCTATCAATAGTGGATGCGTGCGTTCCTGTCACGACTGTTCCGAAGGCGGGATCGGCGTGGCAGTCGCAGAGATGGCATTTGCTGGCGGATACGGGATGTCCCTGAACCTTGATGACATTCCGACAGGCGACGAGATTACCGCTGATGACTATCTCCTATTTTCGGAATCAAACAGCCGTTTCATTGTAGAGATTGAACCGCAACACCGAGACGCTTACGAAACCCACATGGCAGGTGTCCCGACAGGCTGCCTCGGTATTGTCACAGATACACCAGAATTTGTCATCAAGGGAAGATCAGGAGCCCCAATTATCAAAACTTTGATTGATATTCTCAAATCTGCATGGCAAACACCGTTGCATTCGTAACTTTTAAGCAAGTTGGGTGTTCTATTCATAGGAGATAAAAATGACGGAACCTAAAGTACTCATCTTACGAACCGCAGGGACTAACTGCGATGCAGAAACAGACACGGCGTTTCAACTCGCCGGTGCTCAGACCGCGTTAGTCCACATACAGCACCTCATATCCGGCAAAGTTAACCTAACCGACTATCAGATCCTCGCGATTCCGGGCGGTTTCTCCTACGGCGACGACATTGCAGCCGGTATTCTACTCGCGATTGAGATGAAACACAAATTAACGGACGTGTTGAACCAGTTCGTCGCAGACGGTAAACTCGTTATCGGTATATGCAATGGATTCCAAGTGCTGGTACGGACAGGCTTCTTGCCGGGCACAGATGCATCCGCAGAGATGACGCAACGCTCGACACTCGCAATGAACACCTCCGCAAAATTTGAGTGTCGGTGGGTAGACTTAGACACACAAGAAAGTCCCTGTATCTTTACCAAAGGCATCAAACCACGCGTCTATCTTCCCGTCGCGCATGCTGAAGGACGGTTTACTGCACCAGCAGATGTGTTGGCTGATTTAGAAGCGAACAATCAGGTTGTGTTTCGATATGCCGACAGTGCATACCCAAACAATCCAAACGGTTCAGATGCCGATATTGCTGGGATCTGTGATGCAACAGGCAGAATCTTCGGTCTAATGCCACACCCGGAACGGTTCCTAACGAAATGGAATCATCCACGCTGGACGCGGCTCCCAGAAACACAAGACCCCACTTCTGAAGAAGGCGACGGACTCGCCATCTTCAAAAATGCTGTTAACTACGTCAAAGCGAATCTCTTGTAGGAGTGAACTGTGCGCGTTACCTCATCTTTATTCGCTTTTTCTGCTATAATCTCCAGATAACTGCAGAAACCCAATAATTAAAAATGGATAAATTGTCGCGGCGTCTCCTTCCATTCTATATGAAGCTACCTGTTTTTTGGGCGTTCATTGTCCTTTCAGTGTTAGGGCAGTTACTCTGGGTCGCTGTCATCTCACAAAACGTACGCATCGACCTCCGTTGGTCAAGTTTCGGCTTCGGTTTAGGGATTGCCTTGGGTTTTATGCAAGGGAAGTGGACATCTCGGTTATGGCAACAGTCCTATCTAAAGGTACTAAAGCGGCAGATAACCTTCTGGGACGCGAAAGGCGCAAAACTCTTAACTTTTTATACCTGCCTTGCACTCGGTTTACCAATTTTCTGTCCTTTCCTCATCCGCTCACTTGATACGTTGATAGGCATCCAATCCTACGTCTTCGGCTTCATCGGTGCAATGAATGTGGCATTGCTACTATGGGTCCGGCGCATCCCGAAGTGAATTCTGCTAAAAAATATGAAACTCGATAGAAACCAGGAAAAAGCCGTCAACCACGTCACAGGACCCGCGATCGTCATCGCAGGACCCGGCAGTGGCAAAACTACAGTCGTAACAGCACGGATCCTGAACCTCATCCAGACGCATAACATCCCACCGCCACAGATTCTCGCCATCGCCTTCAATAGAAAAGCCGTTGAAGAGATGGAAACCCGCATCTTGCAGGCACTCACGGCATCCGAAACCGAAACACCCCAAAAACCTGTCATCCGCACACTCCACGCCTTCGGCAAAGACATTATCACCGAAAACTATGAACGCACCGGATTTAACCAAATCCCCGAAATCTGGGCAGGACAGATAGATCAAATCATCGCTGAAGAACGGCGACAGATTGAACGCGCAGCCGCGACAACCGAAGTCGCTATCTATAAAATCGAGCACAAAGAGA
>CAZQIP010000115.1:0-54184 GCA_964593655.1 uncultured bacterium
GGGCTGTACCGGTCAAAGATAACAACTTGATAACCCTTTTTCCCTTGCGAATTAGCACTTTCAGGAAGGACATCGGCTTCATATTCCGTTGGTGTGAGGACAGTAAGTTGTATCTGTTCATCAACAGCGAGTGCTTTTTGGAGAAACGGGTTTTCTGCTGTCACAAGCAAAACAGGGATAAGATCGCGTTTCGGAAGTGTGGCGTAAGCAATGTTGTCTGAGGCGAGTGGGTCTTGAATATCAAGCACCGCTTTGAGTTTGCCTCCTTCAAACGCAAAATTACTGAAAATCTCGGACTTACTTTCGCCAGGGGCGAGCGTGTAAGGACGGACATCAAAGAGGTTCTCATCGAAATAGAGTTCAACGTTGAATTTTTTCTCTGCCTCTGAGGCGTTGACCACGCGCAACAGTGTTTGGTAATCGAAGGCGTTAACGAGACTCTTTCGGACGCGAAACTTCGTAATACCAACATTGTCGTTCGCTTTTCCGATCCGTATCAAATGCCGTTTGACTTCGGAGTCAGGGGCTTCGGTATCTGTGTCCTGTTCCGGTGTGCTTTTAAGCTTCGCCAACAATGCTTCTGAAACAGATTGAAAATCGCTAAAGATAACAATTTCAGGATTAGGCTTTGTTTGGGCAATGGCATAAGCTAAATCATAAGCCGGTTCAAGGTTGGTGCTGATGTCAGTCGGTTGGATAGCGTTAATCGCTTCTCGCAGCGATTTCTGGTGATTCGTAAACGGGATGTGAATGATAGGGCGCGTATGGGAACTGATTACCGTCATTTCGTCCATGAAACGGAGACCATCTACGCTTCTCAGGGCACTCTCTTTAGCAACTTCTAACCGCGTGCGTCCGTCAGTATCTGCTTCAATCGCGTTCATACTCGCTGACTGATCGATAATCAAAACCAGTTGCCGAGCAGATTTCGTTATGAAAGCGAACTGCGGACGCGCAATCGAGAGCACTAAGAGTGTCAGAAATAGAAGCTGCAGCAAGAGCGATAGGAGGTGCTTCAGTCTCTGGAACAGCGAGGTCGTCTGCCGTTCTCTGAAAAGTTCCTCCCAGAACATCAGTGTAGAGACGGGCTCGCGACGCCGACGAAGTCTAAGGATATATAGCGCGACAATCGGAATAGCCAACCCAAATAGCAAAAGTGAGGTGGGAGATAAAAAATTCATTTTTTTACTGGTTACCAGTTATCAGTACGGTTTTCTACGAAAACCTTTCAGTTTTCAGAAAGAGACTTTGGACTATCTCAAACCTCTTGTAACTGATAACTGATAACTGACAACTATTAAGAAACAAAACCACCCATCCTGAAAATGCGTAAGATGAGTTCCTCGAAAGGCGATGCTGTCGTCGTCCGTACAAGGCTGATTTCACGTTGCGTGCAGTATAAATCCATGTCGTCGCAATATTTTTGGAACAGTGCTTGATACCGCTTGAGATGGTTTTCGTTGATAGTGACTTGACGCAGATGATTTGTTTCAACATCCACGAGATGGTAGTCACCAAGCAGGTCAGGGGCGACTTCTTTCTCATCGATGATATGGATCACGAAGAGTTCATGCTTTTGAAATTTTAACACGTTCAGTCCGTTGGTAAATCCGCTCGGATCAAAGAGATCGGAAATTAGGACGACGAGACCGCGACGTTTAGTCGTATGGACGAAGTTGTGGAAGGCGGTCTCCAAATCTGTTTCGCCGGTGCCATTGATTTGATCAAGAAACTCAAGCACGGTAAAAATTTTACCTTTGCCCCGTTCTGTTGGAAGTCGATCCGCACCTGTGTTATTGAAAGTCGTAATGCTGATCCTGTCAAGGTTGGATAAGCCGATGTAAGCGAGCGCGGCAGCGACACGTTTCGCATAAATCAGTTTCGGTAGTTCGCCATAGGTCATTGACTGACTGGCATCAACGAGGAAGTAGATGTGCAGATCTTCGCGTTCTTCATACAGCTTTAGCAGAAGTTCATCCAAGCGTGCGAAAGCGTTCCAATCAATGTAACGGAAATCGTCGCCTGCGGTATAGTTGCGGTAGTCGGCGAATTCGACACTCACACCGCGGCGTGTACTACGGCGTTCCGCCTTGATACGTCCGGCAAAAATCTTTTTCGAGACGATATAGAGATATTCAAGCTTTTTGAGGAATTCGCTGTCGAAAGCGGACTGTGTATCGTTCATCTTTTTTAACTATTGGGTTTTCGCGCCGATTTTTCCGTTGTCAAAATCGGGTTTCCGATAAATTTCAGGGATTTTGGTTATGATTAAATTCAAAAAAAAAGATGCCAGATAGCAACAACCACTACCAGACATTAAATTTCTTCCAGCAGATGCAAAATGATGTCGTCCGGGTCAATCCCTTCTGCTTCGCCTTCAAAACTAAGGATGAGACGATGCCGCAAACTCGGTAGGGCGATGGCTTGAATATCCTCACGAGCGACGTTGTATCTGCCATCAAGAATTGCCCGAACCTTTCCGCCGAGAATCAACGCTTGCGCACCACGCGGACTCGAACCGTAGCGAACATATTTTTTCGTCAGTTCCGGCGCATCTTCTGTTTCGGGGTGTGTACCCAGCACAATTCGCAAAGCGTACCTGCGCACATCTTCAGCTATGAGGATATCACGGACGATCTGTTCCAATGCATTAATCTGTGCACCATCACAAACTTTATCCACGGACGGCATTTCGCGCCGCGTTGTGCGTTCCATAACGAGGTCGAGTTCGTCGAGGCTTGGGTATTCAACTTTGAGTTTAAAGAAGAAGCGGTCAAGTTGCGCTTCAGGCAACGGATAGGTGCCTTCCATCTCCAACGGATTTTGCGTCGCCATCACAAAGAAAGGCAATTTGAGGTCCCGCTGCTGGCCGGCAACGGTCACGGATTTTTCCTGCATCGCTTCTAACAAGGCAGACTGTGTTTTCGGGGTCGCACGGTTGATTTCATCGGCGAGAATAAGATTGGCAAATACGGGACCTTGTTGAAATTCAAAGAACTTCCGACCGTCTTCATCCTCAGCGACAACAGTCGTGCCGATGATGTCTGCCGGCATCAGGTCCGGTGTGAACTGGATGCGGGCAAACTTGAGGTCTAACACCTCATGCAATGTCCGGATAAGCAGGGTTTTACCCAAGCCGGGAACACCTTCTAACAGCGCATGTCCGCCCGTCATGAGACAGATGAGAACCCCTTCGATAATTTCTTTTTGCCCGACGATTTGTTTGGATACTTCTTGTTGTATTTTTAGGAAAGTCTCGCGAAATTCTTCGTATTTTTGTTCAGCGTGTTCGGACATATTGCTCCCTACCGTTTTGCAAAGAAGCCGAGTTATGACAACTCGGCTTCTCTATCACTTTGTTCTACTCATCACTCGGTTTGATCGACTCGAAATAGCGTTTCACGTAAAACTTGTAACCCAAAGGAATTTGCTCTTCGGTCAGAGCATCCTCTGAAAGTTTCTGATACTTCGTGTACGCATCTTTGTAACTGACAGCGGATTGCTGCCCCTCGGCTGATGTCTTAGAGGTTTGAACGGTAGAGCTGCCTTCTCCCTGAACACCAGTAATTTGTTCAAGGTTGAGGGTTGAATCAAGCGATGTTGGCTGCGGACCCAGTTGACCCGCAGAAGTCGCTTTGCCTATCCCCTGACTCGGGTTCTGGCTCAGGGCGTAGGTCAATCCCGTCTTATTGCTTTGGCACGCACCCGCAATGCCCGCCTTACACGCTTCACATTCCGAGAGCAATTTTGCCAACTGTACGTTGCGTTTCTTGAGCAGTGAGATATCCCGTATCTTTTTGCTTGACGCACGGAGCCGTGTTTGCGCGCCTTCGACATCGGCGTTGGCTAAGCCTTCACCTGCGCCGGACAGCTCTGTACCAAGTCCATCAAGGTCGGTGCCTTGTAGGCTCTTGCCGCCGCGTTTCAACTCATCGGAAATATTTTGGCGTTTCTCCTTCTCGAATTCCGGCAGTTTTTTCGTCACTTGGTCAAGTTTTGCCGCTGCCTGTTGATAATCACCGCGTTTCAGCTGCTGGCCAAATTCGCCTAAATATGGGTTGCCGATGAATTGTTGCCCTAACCCGCTCATCAGCGATTCCTGCTGTGCCATTTTCTGCGGGTTAACTTTCGTCTTCAGCAGCGCACTCAATTCCGTCATGCGGGCGAGTGCTTCCTTCGGCGCAATCTGTGGTTTTTTCAATTCAAGCGCTCTTTTCTCAATCTCTTTCAAGATTTCTTCAAGCTCTGGGTCTTCGTTCTGCTCGGCTTCCTTTTTTGCCTTTTCAATCTCTTTCAAGAGTGTATCAGCCTCCGCCGCAATCTGCGGTGAGAAATCAATCTCTGTTGAGGTAGCGGACGGTGCGAAAAATTCTACAAACGAAAAACCGACGAGAAATATGGCGACGAGCGCAATAAATTTGGTCTCGCGCGGCACAGTATAGCGCGCAACCTGATTCACAGGAACCGCTTGTAGTCTGTTGGTTGTATCCTGAAGTTGGAGAGCCGTCAAGGCCTCATCGGTTTGATGCTGAATCTGTTCTAAGCCGCTTATAACGCGGTCTTTGAGGGACGCGTCTGTGTCAATCGTTCGTGCTGCTTCTTGGAGACTCACAGGGCGCAGGAGACGGAATACTAAGGCAGCAGCGGCGATGCCGAGTGCCACCCAGAGAAAAACCACGGGTGGGATATTAAAGGATGTGACGCTGTCAGCAATGACGAACGGGACACACACCAAAAATCCGTAGAAGAGGAATGTCGCTAACGTTTGGAAGTATCGTTGGATGTTCAGGCGCTGTCGGACGCGCTGGATCTTTTCAAGAATCAATTTTTCTTCCATGAAATCTACTGTTAGTAAAAAACTATGTTAATCCAATTATGTAAATCTGAAAAACACAGTTCTCTACGGGAGTCCTTAGGTCCCTTTGTAGACACCGTCGTGTCTAACCTGCCCGCATCCAGGGTCGTCTATGCACGTCATAGAAGATAGCAGGCGATTCGCACGTAGCAAAGGAAACGCGCCACGTGGAGTAACCCTCAAAGTCAGTCCCAAAAGACTGACGCTTTATCATTTCCGAGTGTCCTCACACTGTCAAGGTTCGTCTCACTCGCGTCTGAACCTTTTGCGTAGCAAAGACGTGGTTTTTGTCTCTTGTGTTTGGTTATCGCACAACACTACGCAATACGGTAGTGCGGAATCGAACCGCACAGAAACGCCTATCGTTTACCGTTTAACACAGAAAAATCAAGAAAAAACACAGAAAAAGAACTGTTTAGGAACTACTCCTTTTGTGCAAGTATCCGAATTACCATTTCAGTAGTTACTGTGTGCTTGCCATCAATTATAACAAAGGCTTTGCGCAATGTCAAGACATTTTTGTAGAAAGGCACTCTGATAAAACTAAAATGTTTATGGTGTTACTTATAGTGACGCACTTTAAGGCTAAAAAGGGTGCATTATTTTGCTATGCCTATAATTTTCAAATCGTCAAACGGTTTTCCATTAGTGTCGGTAATCCGCAGGTAGAATCCCCAACGCGATGTCTCATTGCACACTTTGACGAGGATACTGTTTTTGCCGGACCTGAGCGTTACTGGAATAGTGCGCCGATCTATTACCGCGCCACGGTTCCGTCTACGATGCGAATACATCTTTTTCTTGTTAAGCCATACTTTCCCTTGGTCATCACTATCAAAGCGGAGTTGTGCCTTCCGCTCGTCAGGTGAAGTAATCGTTACCCACGCATACGCGGTGCGCCAATTGACATCCTTGCCGAAATCGACAAAGCCATCAAGCATCAGATCGTCCAGTTTTTGCCAACTTACCTTTCCATCTGCACCGTCGTATGTTGCGGTTGTGTCAACTTGCGTCGCATCTTCCGGAATGTAAGCTGTGTTGTAGCCAATACCCTCTGTATTGTCAAATGGACCGAGGGTTAACCACGCGCTTTCAGCGATGAAACCGACTTTGTTAATATAGGTTGCTGCTTTCTCAGTTAAGCCGTGTTCTAAGCAAAATTCGGCTAACGCAAGAAGGTTTTCGGACTGGCTGATTAGTTTCTCAGGCAAGGCAGCTAACAGTTGATCCGCTATTTCAACATAGGGCTTTTTGTCCGCCGCACGTTTGCTCATTTCAGAGATACGCGATAGTAAAAGGTCTTCGATATAGACGAAGGTTCTGCCGGATTGATTGAGAAGGTCTAAACTGCGCTTGAACGCTTGTAGTGCTTCTTTATACTCTCCGTTAGCGAGATATGCATGCCCCAAGGTCAAAACGTAAGTCCAATCTGTTTGGCTTTCTGTGGCTATTTTCGCGAAGACTAATGCCGTTTCTGGCATAATATTTTCCTTGAGAAGCTTTTCGGCGAGTTGCTGATATTCCGAAGCGTGACGGTTCTGGTTTACCGCTTTCTGGCGAATTTCTAACCATTTCGTATAGGCTGGCGCAGCCTTTGCAGTATCCCCTGCTTCTCTATAGGCATCACCCAGCATTTTATATAGGACAGCACTCTTCGCGGTTTTCGCGCGCAGCTCTTCAAGGACAGCGATGCGCTTATCGGCGTGTACTTCACTACTATAGAGTTCCGAGATAGCGGTAACAGCAGAGTCGTGTTCTTTGGGCGTGAGAGGCGCGTCCAGCGCGCGCCGATATACCGCCTCTGCTTTGGCTAAGTCTTCCGCTTTCTTATAGGTATCTGCCAATTGGCTGTACGACATATAAGAATTCGGTTCCAAGGTGATTGCTTTTTCGTATGCGGCGGCGGCTTTTGTCAACCGTTCTGGGTTATCCGGAGGACGGATCTTTCGGTAAAGACTGCCGATTGTTTTCTGCCATTCCGCGTTGTTAGGTTGAAGTTCACTGAGTTTTTCGTATTGGGCGATCCCTTCTTCAACCTTGCCGCTCGATACATAATCTTTAGCAAGCGCGAGGCGAGTATCGATGTCATCCGGATTATCTTCAAGTTTCTTCAGCTGTTCAGGAATCCGCATTTCGTAGAGGTTACCCTCACTGTATATCTCCTTTATCGCTTTTTCTGCCTCTTGTTTCTTATGATCATTTCTGCTAACGTCTGCCATCTGCTGATACGCCTTGATAGCTGCCTCGTACTGTTCCGTGGCGCGATAACTTTTCCCAATCATTTCGTATAGGAGCTCTTGTTCCCAACCACTACCACCACGCGATCGACTGCCACTGATGACCACAGCGTCTTTAAAGAACGTGAGTGCCGGGGTATACATTTCACCCTCAAAACAGATAGAACCGAGGGACATGAGCAACCACAGATCCTGTTTTTTGGAGCTTGATGAAAGCGCGGTTTCACCTTGGTTCAAAAGATCGTTTGCCAATTCGGGCTGCCCGCTTTTATTCAAGGCAGCGGCAGCGTAATAAAAACCGCGAACATTACTCGGCTGCGCTTTGCAAAGTGCCTGATACGCCGCAGCCGCTTTCTCATGCTTATCTTCGTTTCGATAAATCTCGGCGATCATTTCAAGGGCAGCGGCGTTATTCGCATTCTCCTCAAGCTTCTTTTCAAAAAGTGCTTTTAATTCCGCCAGTGTCCTGTGACTTCTAAAGGCTTTAATCAGGCTGTCACGCTCTCTATCTCCACTGAACATAACGATAAAACCGGAGGATCCATGCGTCATTGACATGGAGCCTGAATCCGATTGAGACGCAGATTCATAGAGTTCTATCGCTAAATCGTTCTCACCGATCTGGACGTATTCTTGCATCAGCTCAATAGCGATACGATTTCGCTCATGATTTTGGGTGGTCATGTTGAGCGCCTGTTTGTAGGCACTGATCGCTTTTTCTGATTCACCCTTATTCCGATAGTGTCGTGCAAGTTCTGCTTGCATCGTAAATGTCAGTGTATCGTTCTTCTCGGCTTCCTTTAGTACCTCTTCCAACGTGCCTTGACGGCGATAGAGACGCATCAGCTGCCGCTCTGCATTCTCGCGCTCCCACTCTCTGGTAGTCATTCCAAGGGCTTTCTTATAGGCACTCACCGCTTCCTCCAGTTTACCTTGATTGGAATAGTTCCGTGCCTGCTCCATTTGCATCTCAAATGTGAGCCCGCCTTGCGCTTCCGCCTCCTTTAGCATCTCCTCAAGTTTCCCTTGGCGGCGATAAAGATTTATCAATTGCCGTTCAATGTTTTGCCGTTCTCCGTCATGTGCTGCGTATTGAAGGGCTTCTTGGAACGCCTTTTCGGCAGCATCAAGGTCGTTTTTGCCAAGGTAAAGCTGCCCCAATTCTTGATAAACCCGTCCATCCCCAGGGCTGAGTTCAATCGCTTTTTTATACTGCGTGATGGCAGCGTCAATCTGACCATCAGCAGCGTAGAGTTTCGCGAGGCGTGAGTAGTGGACACCAACTTCTGCATTATCGTCAATATATTTCTCTGCGAGTTCAATAGCATCACCGATTCTTCCCGCCTTCTGGTAAGCGTCGATAAACCCATCCTGATACCTTGTGTTTTCCGGGTCGGCTTCAAGCAGTGCTTTCCAGATATCAATCGCCTTATCATGCTGATTTTGGCGTGAATAGAGCGTTGCAAGTTGCGATCTAGATTCAAGGTCTTCCGGCATTACTTTCGCAATCTGCTCATACATTTCTACAGCTTTCTCGGTTTGATTGCGCCGCATGTA
The DNA here is from genome assembly GCA_964593655.1 of uncultured bacterium. Lineage (GTDB taxonomy): Bacteria > Poribacteria > WGA-4E > WGA-4E > WGA-3G > WGA-3G. The sequence goes on from CAZQIP010000115.1 coordinate 8,650, forward strand.
TTGTTGTGCCATTGACCGCTGCATGCCAATGTTTGTCACTTCTCTTTTGCCGCTTGATTCGGGTGTCTCTGTGAATCCGTCGCGTCTCTGTTGAATTGTCATTAACTGTTCTTGTGCCCGTTCAAGGTAATACTTTTGTGCCGATGGGTCATTGATAACCTCGGTCAACAGCACTTCGGCGTCGTCCCACATCTCATGTTCCATGTATTTCCGGGCAATGTTTTCTTTTTCCCAATAGCGAGAACCACCGCGCCGCATCAGTCGAAGTGTACCCATTTTACGCAACGCGTTTCGCGATGCTTCTTTCTCCTCTTTTTGCGCGTACGCACTACCGAGCTTCTCATAAACCTCAGGAAGTTGATAAGCCTCCTGGGGATCAACGTTCTGGGTCGCTGCTTCGAGCATGCGGATTTCACGTTCGCGATCAGATTTACTACGGTAAGTATCCGCTAATGTGTTCAACCATCGTAATCTCATCGTCGAGGGTGCGTCTTCAAGGAGTCTGTTAACGAGCGGATCTGCCCCTTCGATATCGTCCGTCACAATCTTTAGGGTCGCAATAAGATAGCGCAACGGTGGACTAATTTTATCTTCAGGAAGTCTTACCTCATATTCTTTTAGTAAGCTTTTTATTTCATCTAATGTTTCCTCGAATTCTGCCATTTTTAATACAATTTGGACTTGTGTTTCTGGATTCTTGGTTCGCAGTTTATCGCGCAAGAGTTGAATCGCCTTATCGCGCTTACCGGATGCGACGTAAGCAGATACTAATTGTTGATACGACCTTTCCCAGTCTCTCTCGACCATCTTTTCATAAATTTCGACCGCCGCTTTGGCATTGTTATTTCGGGTACACTCCTGTGCCGCCATGCGCGCAAAATCGTAGTTTCTGCCATATCGAGGGCCTGTTTCAAGCATCTCCTTCGCAGTTGAAATTAATGTATTAACCTCTCCGGCTTTAAGGAAGGTTCTTATTATTTCCCAATAGTTGGAAGGAAGGGCATTTACGTTTTCCTTAAGGAGAATCACATATTGCGTAACAGCACTTTTTGCGCGACCACTCCGCTGCAACATGTCAGCATACCGCTGCCGAGTCATACTGTCTGTCCGACGGAGCACAAGTGCTGCCTCAAACGCATCTGATGCCTTTTGGATCTGGTTCTGACTTTCGTAAAACGATGCTAACCTGATATGTGCCTGGAATGATTTCGGATTCCTTTCTATCGCTTCAACTAATTTGGATTCTCGGGCACTCGCACCCGTAGCGCGCCCCGCCAGACGCACCGCCTGCTGCATATTCCGAGAATGGAACAGCTGCCCGTGCTGCCCGCGTTGGTTGGCGAACCGCAAGGCGCGTGACGCAAGTCGGGCTGCATCCTGTCCACGTCCGAGCACATTTAAATGCTGACTTAATTGCACAAGCAAGTTCGGATCGCGTTCCCGCATCGCTAAAGTTGTTGCTCTCTGAGCGACTGCGATTGCATATTGCGTGAGACCTGTCTGTTGGAGTTTTTGGGAAAACTGATACAGTTCTCGCACGCTACTCGGTGAATTCAGAATCTTGGTTACCAGTTCACGCACGCTAACAGTATCACCCGTATGCACGACAAGTTGGAGGGTTAGGTCGTAGTACTGGCGACGGTTTCTTGCATCGGCTTCAGCGAGCTCTTTTAGCAGTGCTAACGCTGTTTTAATCTCTCCAGTCTGGATGAAAACAAAAACGGTGTTGAGTTTGAGCGTCAGATCGTCCGGGAATTCCTGTTGTAACGCTGAGAGGATCTCCTGCGCTTCTGTCCGTTTTCCTTCCCACCAGTAACAGTAACTCATCGCCAAAAGCGGATAGATACGATCTCGACCTTGTGTTGTGTCCAACTGCGCCTTAAATGTTGCGTACAACGCTTCCTGTTGATTGTTCATCCATAACTGATTGAAAAACTGTTGGAGATACTCCAACCGGTTCTGATTATAGTAGAGTGTCGGCGATGGATAACCTGATTGAATCGGGGTGTAGCCGCCATAGGAGTAAGACGAAGAACTCAGCGCAGCAACGCGCCTGGCACCTGTCGTACGCGGTTTGGTACGCTCAAAGAACTTCCAATAGAGTGCAACCGCTTGGTCGATTTGTCCCTTACGGAGGTAAGTCGTCGTGAGCTGCTCATAGAAACGACGCTGCTGCTGAGTGAGCTGCCCTGTCGCCGATATTGGAAATTGAGAAATAACTTTTTCTGCCGCGTCAGTCTTTCCCATCTGTATAAGTATATTCGCGAGTGTGGTACTATTGCTAAGGTGCGTCGCGTTCACATCTTTAATGTCATCCAGCAATTTTTCCGCATCTTTCGCTTTTCCGTTGTAAAAGAGTCTACTTGCATATTGTATGGTGTACCAGTGCCGTGCTTCGGGAGTCAATCCCGACATTTCGTCGAACTGCTTTTTCAAAGTGTCATAATCAAGCATCTGCTTCCTATTAAGCTGATCCAACTTCATGCCTTGATATGCCGGATTGTTCGGGGATATTGCAATCAATTTTTCGGTAATTTCTGCTGTCTTCTCAAAGTTATCAGTCAACATGTAGAGTTCGCCGAGCAGTTCAAGCGTCTCGGTATCCGTCGGATTTGCTGCAGCATTTGTCTCAAATTCTGCAAGCAGCGCATCCAACTGGTCATCCTCTTCCATGATAGTTTTCAACAGCACCAGTGCACCGGCTTGTGCCTCATCAAAACTGTTCGGCTGCCATACCTGAGGGTTTCTACTACTATACGGTTGTCTTTGGAGCTTTCGACTGATATCGCGCGCGAGATTGAGTTTGTTCGTACCGTAGTTCATAGGCACTCGGATTGACACGATTCCTGAACTTGAATCAGCAGATGGCTTCGGCATCTGTAGGATTCGCTGGCAGATCGGTTTCGCGCGCGCGAATTCGTTCATCTCAACCAGCATTGCCCCGATTTGGTATAAGACAATGTGAGATTGTGGGCCTGTCACCTTTTCTGCTGCGCGATCCAGCGCAAAAAGTGCCTCTTCTACCAGACCGTGTTCGATGAGGAGTGTGGCAAGTTTTATCTCTGCTTCCAGTGGCTTATTTTTCGCGTGTAACACTTTTGACCATGCCTGAATCGCCTCTTGTTGACGACCCATATCAAACAATAACTCACCCAGCTTTTGCTGTTGGGCAGGTCCAGGATGTGCCTTGACAAGTCGTTGTTGATAAGTCAGAGCATCCGCTATATCGCCAAGGTCAAAACTAACCTTGACCAGTCTCTCCAATAGTTCTGGATGCTCGCGGTCCCTATCTAATGCGCGTGCCAGCTGGAAGCGCGCACTTGGTAAATCTCCCTCTACTCGATAAAGTTCAGCGAGGGCTAAAATGGGGCCAATGCTCGATGTGTTGGATTTTGATAGCTGCTTGAGTTTTTCTTCAAACTCCCCATGCCGTCCTGAGTCGTAATATACTTCGGAGAGCGGTTTCAGAAAGGCGAGTTTATCACCCAAGTTATCGCTCAACTCCCAGCACCGCCAATATTGTGAAATCGCTTCTTGAAGGCGACCTGAAACTTTGTAAGTGTTTGCCAATTCGGAGCGAATGTCAATCGCTTCTGGGCGTAGGCGAATCGCCTGCTTGAGACTATCAATCGCGGCTTCATAATCTTCTGACTGTTCGGCGATTTCCGCGAACATCTGATGTCCTTCAGGGTTGCGTGGACTATGCGCGATGATCCGTTTTGCTGCGGTTTTCGCGGCTTCTAAATCCATCGCGTTTAGATGGAGGCGCGCTATATTCGTGTAGTATTCTCGCGCATTTGGACTGTCAATATCTGTTAAATGGGTGTAGATTGCATTCGCATCATCACGCTTGCCTTGCTTGATATAGATCTCCGCGAGCCATCGGTTCACAGTTACATCATCAGGACGGAGTGCTTTCGCTTTCAAAAGCACTTCAAGGGCATAAGTGATATTCTCCAACTTCAAATACATCTTGGTGAGTCTTTTATGTTTCGCGAAGATATCAGCATCAGAGATTCCCGGTTTCTCAAGTGCCACCTCCATCGCCTCAATTTGATTTACAAGTGTTCCTTGCCGCCGATAGATTTCAATGCGTTGGTCGTCCATCTGTTCAGCGAAAAACTCATTTGGCGCGAGTTTTATTGCTGCCGTGTATTCTGTTATTGCTGCTGCGTACGCCTTGTTCTGCATGAGGCGTTTCGCCAACGCCTCGCGATAACGATAGCCATCCGGCATCAGCTCCACTACTTTACGACTTGCAGTGAGTGCTTCAACCCCGAAGTCTTTCGTATCCAGCAACTGCGCCAAGCGGTCGTAATTCTCAGCAATCCCTTTTTCATCAGCAACTATCATATTCCATGTTTCTATCGCCTGCTCGCGACTACCTTGACGGATGTAAAACTCACCAAAATATTCAATATAATCCAGATTATCGGGTGCCAGTGAGATTGCCTTTTGATATGAAGCAACGGCATCCTCTGTCCATTCATGCCCGGTGTAAATTTCGGCAAGAATGAGATGTGTGCCCGCATTTTCTGGATCGCTGTCAATCATTCGTTGATAAACTGATTTCGCTTTGGCTTCGTCCTGAAGTTCCAAGTATAACTTGCCGAGTTCGCGGTAGATCCCAAAATCGTCAGGTTGTTGTTCGCTGAGTACTTCGTATTCCGCCGCGGCGTCCTCCAATTTTTCGGCACTGCGGAGCGCAGCAATCAGGTTGAGCCGTAGTTCGGCATCCGTCGGAGCCAGTTCTAATCCCTTTCGATATGCTGCAATACCTTCCTCCAGCTGCTGGTTCTCAATATATGCAGAAGCCTGCAAACCGATAAGTTCAGGATCATTCGGGGCCGCCTCAAGTTTGCTTTGATAGTACGCTATTAAGCCCTTCCAATCTGCATCGGCGGCATAAATCCCAACGATACGGTGTTGCAAGTCCTTTCGGAGCCAATTCCCCGGAGCAGTTAACGCCAATGCAGCATCGTGGCGCGCTCGCGCTGCCTCGTAATCCCCGGTGTTTTCGTGAATCTTACCTATTTCGCGCAGGCTGAGACAGACGCGATACGGGTCATCTTTTTTTATTTCAATGATCGCTTCATGCTGTCTAATGGCTTGTGGGTACAGTTCCTGCTCGCGGAAGAGGTCAGCGAGTTCAATACGGGCGAAAATGTTCTCCGGGTCCAATTCAGCGATTTTTGTCCATGTTGTGATCGCAGCGTCCACCCGGTCCTGATGGAAATACGCGCGACCGAGTGTTTTATAAATCGCGGTCCGATCATCAGGCATCGCAGATACCGCTTGCTCCGACAATGCCGCGGCTTTCGTCAGCGCGTTGATTGCTTGCTCATATTGACGTCCTGTTGTATAGATGTTTCCGAGTGCGAAATGCGGATAGTAATCATTTGAAGAGAGTGTAACTGCGCGTTGATATGCTTTAATAGCTTCCGTATCTTTTCCAAGGCGTTTGTGGATATGTCCTAAGATAAGTTGGAGGTTTGGTGCGTCAGGTTTGGCTGCTGCTTCTGCCTGATAATCGGCGACCATTGCTTCTAAACCCGCACCTTCGAGGTAAAACTGATAAAGTCGGTCAAACGTACTTCCTTCTTTGGGTTTGCGATTCAGCATCTGCTTATAGCGCTCGATGATTTTTGCGTCATCTGTTGCTTCTTGTGCAAAGGTAATGGATGTAAGACACAGGATGTAGGCTATAAGAGACACTATGAACACGCTAATTACGTATTTTTTTCTTCTAAACATGAAGATACCTCCTTGAGGCAATAGGCAATGCTGAAAAAAGTTAGACTTTCGGTGGTTTTCTGTTGTTTTCCAAAACGGTTTTAAATGTTTGTGGGTTTACTTATAGTGAACGTGAGTTTGATAAATAATTGACTAATTTTACGACTAACGCAAACTTTCCACTAAAAGGCGTGCGTTGATATGTGTTCCAGATTGATTTATAGCCCCTCTTACCTTAATTATAGAGATAAAATCGGAAAAGTTAAGGGTAAAAGTCATATTTTTTCCGAATTTCACGAAAAATACGTGCTGTGAACGTCCAACATATCAAGGAGATAGGCGATTTTATTCGCGTTATGCCCCGTCAAATTAAACCAATGTTTGATTAGTACGTTATTCAACAGTTGGTTTGCGTTGCGTAGTTTTCCGCTTTGAAGCCACTCGGTTCTTCAGTTCCAAAAAGGCACGTCGTCGTTTTATCTTCTTTAACTGTTGCTCTGCTTGTCTCCGAGTCCACGGTCGTACTGAAAAATCGTTAAGAAGATCCGTAAGCAATGCTTCGGCATCTTCTAACATGTCATATTGAACATATATTTTTGCGACCGCCTCTTTCTCCCAGTACGTGCTGCTGCTTCGCAGAAGGCGCAGAGCACCCATCTTGCGAAGCGTGTTCGCCGCCTTTTTTTTCTCGCCTTTGTGGGCGTACACCATAGCAAGTTTCCGATAAGTCTCCGAAAGTCTGCTGGAAGTCTGCGGGGGGACACCCTCAACAGCGGCTTCAAGCAGACGGCGTTCCCAGTCCCGATCTCCTGCGATTCGGTATTCTTGCGCGAGTCGGTTCATCCATGATAGTCGCCGTGCAGCAGGTAGGACTTTAAGGAGCTGATTAACCATGGGTTTCGCTTCTTCAAAGTTATGTGCTGCAACCTTCATTGAGGCAACGAGATAGAGCAGTGCCGGATCCGCTGGCTTCTCAGCGAGTTTTGCTGCATATTCCGCTGTCAAGCCTTCTAATTCACTCGAACCCCAATAAAGTTCGGTGAGTTTTAATACAGTCTCCACTTGTGACGCAGTGCTCCCAGTCGCTAACCTGCCGCGCAAAAGTTGGATTGCGTTCTCACGTTCTCCAGCCGCACTGTAGGCGGATGCGAGGTCTTGATACGTACCGGACTGATTCGGATAAACTTCAATAAACTTCTTGTAGATTTCGACTGCCGCTTTAGGATGGTTACTGCGGATACACGTCCGTGCTGCGCTACGCGCGAATTGTTGTCCGAAATTTTGTCCGACAGATGGCACAATCATCTCCTTCGCGAGTGAAACGAGTTCATCAACCTTTCCCGCTTGGACGAAGGTGTCCGCTATCTTCCAATCGTAACTGAGGATATTTGAATTATCTTTGAGAAGCACCCTATACTGGTTAACCGCCTCTTTTGCTTGTCCAGTCCTCTGTAACATCTGGGTGTAACGGTATCGGGTTATGCTGTCCTTGGGTCTTAGAGCAAGTGATGCCTCAAATGCCTCCGATGCTTTTTTAGGTTGGTCGGTGCTTTCGTAGAAAATTGCCAACCTGCGATGGGCTTGGTATGACTCCGGATTCTTTTGCACGGCTTCCACGAGTTTGCGCTCGCGGTCGGGGGCATTTGTGGAGCGGCTCACTAACCGCGCTCCGCTCCGAAAATTCCAAGAGTAGAGCGTCTGCCCGTATCGGTCGCGTTGGTCGGCGAAGCGCAACGCGCGTTCCGCGATATGTTCTGCGTCCTGTTCTTGTCCAAGTCGCTCTAAATGTTGGCTCAATTCCATTAGAAAATTCGGGTCGCGTTCACCCATCGCCAGGTCCACCATTTTCTTGGCGACAGCAACGGCGGACTGTGTAAAGCCAGCATCATGAAGTTTTTCGGAAAACTGGTAGAGTTCTCGAACTCCGCTCGGCGAGTTCAGAAGTTTTGTTACCAATTCACGGACGCTGTTACTGTTATCTGTGTGCATCGCAACTTGTAGCATCAGGTCATAATATTGACGACGGTTCCTCGGTTCTACCTCAACGAGTTCTTCAAGCAATGCCAATGCTGTTTCGTGTTGCCTAGTTTGAGTCGCGGCAAAGAAAGTGTTCACTTTAAGTGTAAGGTCATCCGAGAATTCCTTTTCCAACGCGGAGAGGATCTCTTGTGCTTTATCACGCTGACCATCCCACCAATAACAGTAACTCAAGGCTAACCCCGGATAGATACGCTCTCTGCCTTTTGTAGAATTGAACTCAGCCTGCAATTTGGCGTACAGCACCTCTTGCTGATTTGCCAACAACAATTGATTAAAAATCTGCTGCAAATACTGCAACCGATCTTGATTGTAGTATGTCGTCGGCGACGGATAGGTTAACTGAATCGGAGCATAACTGGTATAGGAAGGCGCAGAATATTCAAGTTTTGCGACACGTCTCGGATTTGTGGTGTTTGGTTTAGTGTGTTCCAAAAAGGCCCAGAAGAACTCAGTCGCTTTCTCAATTTTTCGCTGACGAAGGTAAGCATCCGCCAGGGTTCGATATACCTTAACGTAAACAGACTGTCGCTGTTGCTGGACGCTTGAAGGTGTTCCTATTGTTGAAGCGCGAGAGGGAGCTGCTGAGGCAATCGGAAATTGAGCGATGACCTTCTCTGCTGCGTCCATCTTGCCCATCAGGACAAGGACATCGACCAACATAACGCCGGTGCTGAGATCGGATACTTGGAGATCTCTGAGTTCGTCCAACAATCTTTCGGCATCTGCTTTTTCGCCACGACGATAGAGCTTCTCAGTGTATTGTATAATATACTGATGCCGTGCTTCAGGGGTCAATTCGGTCATTTCATCCAGATGTTTTTTGAATGTTTTATAATTAAGATTGTGCTGCATCGTCTGGTGCAACCGGACGGCTTGATAGACTGGATCGTTCGGCGAAGTGGCAAGTAGCTGCTCGGTAATTTTTCTTGTTTTGTCAGTGTTATCGGTCAGTGTGTAGAGTTGTGCTAACAGTTTGAGCGTCTGGGTATCCTGTGGATTCGCGTTAACCTTCGCCTCAAATTGGCTAATCAGTCTGTTCAGTGTTCCCTTCTGTTGCGCGATTGCCGTCAATTGGACGAGTGCCCCGGCTTATGCCTCTTCAAAATTTGTAGGCACCCACCGCAGGCTATTTCTACTAAAGGGTGATCTCAGAATCTGATTGACAAGACTTCGCGCGAGATGGAATTGGTTCGTGTTAAGACTGGAGGGTACTGATGTTGCGTAATTTGGACTTATCGTTATGTGCTTTGTTACATTTCTGGGTGGGGTGGGCATCTCCAAGATTTGCTGGAAGTAGGGTTGCGCACGTTCTAATTCGTTCATTTCAACCAACGCTGCTCCAAGCTGATAGATGGCTTTGGCATCCTGGGCATTCTCGGCTGCGCGTTCCAGCGTAAAAAGGGCTTCATCCAGTAATCCGTGGCGGATGAGCAAGGCTGAGAGTTTGAGTTCTGCTTCAAGCGTCTGATTTTTTGTGTGTAGGAGTTTTGTCCACACCTGAATCGCCTCCTGCTCACGTCCGGCATCGAATAACAGTTCGCCAAGTTTTTGCTGATGGCGGGGATCTGGCTGTACCTTGACAAGTCTCTGTTGGTAGGCGAGCGCGTCCTGGTTATCCCCAAGATCAAGGTTGATTTGTACCAATTGCGACAGCAATTCGGGGCTTTCGCGCGCGCGGTCTAATGCTTGCACCAATTGGAAGCGTGCATTCGGTAGGTCGCCCTCCATCCGATAGACCGCTGCTAACGCCAAGGCGGGACCTATATCAGACGCATTAGTTTTTGACAATTGCTTCAATTTTTCCTCAAACGCATTGCGTCGTCCCAAGTCATAATATACTTCAGAAAGTGGTTTGACAAAGGTGAGTTTATTACTCACACTGTTGCTCAATTCCCAACATCGCCAGTATTGTGTGAGTGCTTGTCGAGGTTTACCTGAAAGTTTGTAAATCGCTGCAAGTTCCAGGCGCGTCTCGGTGGCATCGGGGCGTAGGCGAATCGCATGCTTGAGACTATCAATCGCAGCTTCATAATCCTCTGCCTGCTCAGCGATTTCCGCGAGCATCTGATGGCCTTCAGGATTGCGCGGACTATGCGCGATGATCCGTTTTGCTGCGGTTTTCGCGGCTGCTAAATCCATCGCGTTTAGATGGAGGCGCGCTATATTCGTGTAGTATTCTCGCGCATTTGGACTGTCAATATCTGTTAAATGGGTGTAGATTGCATTCGCATCATCACGCATGCCCTGCTCGGCATAGATCTCGGCGAGCCATCGATTAACGGTTACGTCGTCAGGGCGAAGGGTTTTCGCTTTCAAAAGCACTTCAAGGGCGTAAATTGTGTTCTCTAACTTCAGGTACATCTTAGCGAGTTTCTTCTGGTTGACGAAAAGGTCGGCGGCAGAAGTTCCCGCTTTTTCAAGTGCCATCTCGACTGTCTTAATTTGCGCTGTGAGTGTTCCTTGCCGTCGATAGATTTCAATGCGTTGGTCGTCCATCTGTTCGGCGAAAAACGCGTTCGGTGCAAGTTTTACCGCTTCTGTGTATTCCGTTAATGCTGGGTCATACTGCTTGTTCTGCATGAGGCGTTTTGCCAATGCCTCGCGATAGCGATAGGCATCCGGCATCAATTCCACTGCTTTTCGACTTGCAATGAGTGCTTCAGGACGAAAGCCTTTCGTGTCAAGCAACTGCGCCAAGCGGTCATAATTTTCAGCAATATTCTTTTCACTGGAAACCATCCGCTGCCATGCCTCAATTGCCTGCTCGCGACTGCCTTGACGGAAATAAAACTCACCGAAATATTCAATATAGTCCAAATTATCGGGTGCCAGTGAGATTGCCTTTTGATATGAAGCAACGGCATCCGCTGTCCATTCATGCCCGGTGTAAATTTCAGCAAGAATGAGATGTGTCCCCGCATTCTCTGGGTCGCGATCAATCATTCGCTGATACGTTGCACGTGCTCTGTTTTCGTCTTCTAAATGTAGATACAATTCGCCGAGTTCGCGATAGATGCCGAAATCGTCAGGGTCTTGTTCGCTCAAGGATTCATAAGCCGCCGCAGCGTCTTCAAACCTTTCGGCATTCCGAAATGCTGCGATGAGATTCAAGCGCAAGTTCGCATCGGTTGGCGCAAGTTCCACTGCCTTCTGATATGTTGTGATACCTTCCTCCGGCTGCTGATTCTCAATATAAGCGGCAGCCAACAAGCCGAGGCGTTCAGGTTCGTTCGGAGTGGTGTCAAGTCTCTTTTTATAGTATTCAATTAAGCCTTCCCAGTTCCCATCTGCAGCGTAAATCCCAATGATACGGTGTTGGAGATCCTTACGAAGCCAGTTACCAGGGGCCGTCAACGCCAAGGCAGTATCGTAACTTTGAATAGCAGCCTCGTAGTCGCCGTTTGCCTCGTGGATATTGCCAATTTCGCGCCGACTCAGGCACACACGATACGGATCGTCCGCTTTGAACTGAATGATTGCTTCGTGTTGTGCGATTGCCTGTTCATAGAGTTCCTGCTCGCGGAGTAAGTCCGCGAGTTCAATGCGGGTAAAGATATTCTCTGGGTCGAGTTCAGCGATTTTTGTCCATGCTGTGATTGCTTCATCAACACGGTCTCGTCGGAAGTATGCTCTGCCGAGTGCTTTGTAGATCGCAGTAAGGTCTTCGGGGGTAGCGGAAACCTGTGTCTCCTCAGCGATCTTTGCTGCTCGGTTCAATGCCGCAATCGCGTTTTCATGTTGAAGCAATATCGCATACGCCTGTCCCAGGGCAAAGTGTGGATAATAATTATCGGAGGCGAGTTCAACGGCGCGTTGATAGACTTTGACAGCCTCAGCGTCTTTTCCAAGGCGTTTGTAGATATGTCCCAAGATCAGTTGTGGGTTCGGATTATTCGGTTTTGCCTGCACTTCTGCCTGATAATCGGCGACCATTGCTTCTAACCCTGCCCCTTCAAGGTAAAACTGATAGAGTCGATCAAACGTGCTTCCTTCCTTTGGTTTGCGATTCAGCATGAGTTTATAGCGTTCTATAATTTTCGCGTCATCTGTTGCCTCTTGGGCAAAGGTAATAGACGTAAAACACAAGGCACAGACTATAAAGAATAGAACAAATATAGGGGTTACACGTTTTTCTCTTCCAAACATAAATACATCTCCTTGATTAGGGCGCAAAAATTGTATTAGTTTTGGCGGTTACATGATAGAGACAACTCCCGCGTAAAAGATAGTAAAAACTACTGTTTCCCAACTGAATAGGAAAACGCGAAGGGGCCATAGGATTATCCGATGCTAATCGTTTTGTGCGGCATTGATTATCAAATCGTCAAATGGCTTTCCGTCAGGGCCAGTGATCCGTAAGTAGAATCCCCAATCTCCTGCCTCCTCGCACACTTTGACGAGGATACTGTTTCCGCCGGGCTTGAGCGTCACAGGGATAATGTACCAATCAATTTGTGCACTATGGGTTATCGTATGTGCGTGTACCTCTTCGCCGTTTAACCAAATTTTCCCCTGATCATCACTATCAAATCGGAACTGAACTTTCCGTTCGTCGGGTGAGGTAACGGTTGTGAAGGCATAAGTAATCGCCCAGTCAATATCCTTCTCGAAACCGATATAGCCGTCCAGTGTCCTATCGGCACTTTTTTGCCAACCGACCTGTCCATTTATGCCGTTGTATTTGGTGGCTGTGTCGATCTGCGTTACGTCTTCTGGTATGTAAGCAGTGTCGTAACCGATGCCATTGGTATTGTCAAATGGACCGAGTGTCCACCATGCGTCTTTAGTGATGAAACCCGTGCCTTGGACATACGCTTTTGCCTTTTCGGGCTTGTCACTCTCACGGTAGAATTCAGCCAGCACGAGACTAAGATGTAGATGCATGCTCAGATTGTGGGACATAGCGTCTACCAGTTTATTCAACATTTCGAGGTACTGTTCCTGATTTTTCACTTTTTTGCCAGTTTTGGCAATCCGCGAGAAGACATCGCGATAAGGATTTATGTCTGTCCATGCGTTTAGACCGAGTATAAACGCATTCAATGCCTCTTCATACTGCTCATTAGCGAGATATGCATGTCCGAGCGTTAAAGTGGAACTTGAACTTGTTGAACGTTGTGCAGCGCGCTTCGCGAACTTCAACGCTGTTTCTGGGTAGAGTCCTTTGTCGAGCAACTTCTCAGCAAAATCGCTGTAGGACCAGTAACGTTGTTCCCGATTTATCTCTCTCTGCCGGAGTTTGATCCAATGGTTATAGGCAGTTTTCGCTTTTTCGGTGTCTCCTGCTTTTTTGTAGGCATCGCCTAACAGTTCGTGTAAAGCAGCACTGTTCTCCATTTTCGGTTTCAGTGCCTCAAGGACGGTGATATGTTTGTCCGCTTGTTCTTTGTCGCTGTAGAGGTTCAAGATGGCTTTAACTGCAGCATCGTGTTCGCTTTGTGTAAGGGATGCCTCCAGCGCGCGACGATATACCTTCTCAGCGTCTAATGGATGTTCACCTTTCTTGTAGATTTGTGCCAACAGACGATACAATTCATAGGAATTCGGATCCAGCTGAAGTGCTGATTCATAAGCTGCTGCTGCTTGTACCAATTGCTCACGGTTAGAAATCTCAATGACTTCTCCCGTCTCGCGGGGCTGTTGAGATTCTTTGTCATAGAGGTCGCCAAGTTTTTTGTGCCACTGCCAACTATCAGGTTGAAGTTCGCTAATTTTCTGATATTGGGCAATCGCTTCCTCAATCATAGTGCTGGCTTCGTAACTTTGCGCAAGGGTAAAGCGCGCATCAAGGTCATCAGGGTTCTCTGCAACCTTCTTCAATTGTTCGGGGATCCATTTCTCATAAAGATTGCCTTGTTGCGCTGCGCGCCGCATTGAGGCTTCTGCTGCTTCACGGTTCCAGTCATATCTGGCGACGTTTGCCTTCTGTCGATAGGCGTTGAAGGCTGCTTCGTAACGTTTTTCGCGCAGGTGGCTTTTGCCTTTGAGTTCGTACAAAGGTTCCAGTGGTGAGCTGCCACCGTAAAACCGATACCTCGCGCTTTCGACGATCGCGGCATCGGCGAGTTTTATCGCCGATGCGTACATTTTACCCTCATAACAGAGGTCGCCGAGTGTTCTAAGGAAGTACATACTACTTTTTTCGTTACTCGTTGAGAGCGCGCTTTCACCTTGGGACAGCATCTCTTTTGCCAATTCGGGGTGTCCGTTTTTGTTCAGCGCAGCAGCGGCGTAGTAAAAGCTGCGGACGTTACTCGGCTGCGCCTTACCGAGTGCCTGATACGCTTCCGCTGCCTTCTCATGGTCGTTTTCATTCCGGTAAATCTCAGCGAGCATCTCAATAACAGCAGGATCGTCTGCATCATTTTTACGTCTATTTTCAAAAAGCTCTTTCAACGCCTCGATTTTTCCCTCATTTTTATAAGTATCAATCAAAGTCCTGCGTGCGTTATCACCCGAATCCGTGTTCACTAATAGTTCGTAGATCTCCATTGTTAAATCAGCCTTACCGAGTTTGACGTATAATCCAAGTAAATCTTCGTTGATTCTACGCCGCTCATAACTATCAGAAGTCAGGTCAATCGCTTTTTTGTAAGCATTCACCGATCTTTCGAGTTCACCTGCATTCTGATAACGTCGCGCACGCTCCTTTTGCATCTCAAACGTAAGGGTGCCACCGGTTTCTGCCTGATCTATCATCTCTTCCAATTTACCTTCATGATGATAGAGATTTATCAATTCTTGTTCAATATCTTGCCGTTCCCAGTCTTGCCCGGTATATTGTATGGCTTGCTTAAACGCTTTTTCGGCAGCATCTGTGTCGTCTTTACGGAGATGAAGCCTTGCCAAGTCATGGTAAGCTTGGGCATTCCCGGGCGCGAGTTCAATCGCTTTTTCATAAGCCGTGATTGCATCTTCAACCTGTTCTTCGGCGGCGTGGAGTTTCGCAAGACGTACATAATGGACACTACTTTCTGGATCCGCGTCAATATATCCCTGCGCGAGTTCAAAGGCTTTGCTGATGTCGCCGGAAATTTGGTAAGTTCTCACGAACCCGTCCTGATATTTTGTATTCCCCGGATCAGTTGCAAGGAGGGCATGCCATATATCAGTTGCAGTATCGTGTTGGTTGCGACGTGAATAGAGGGTAGCCAGCTCCGCACGTGATTCCAGGTCATCAGGCATCCCTTTTATGACCTGTTCGTAAATTTCTATTGCCTGCTTGGTCTCACCCTGCTGCATGTGCGCTTGTGCCAATGCTCGCTGGGTTCCCATATCCATCTCTTGCGTCTTTTCGGTGAGTTGAGTCGCGTTTGAAAAATCGCCGCGCCGCTGCTTAATCGTCATCAGCTGCTGCTGGGCCCGGTCACGCTCGTAAGATTGCACTGAAAGGTCATTGACGATTTCGGTATAGATCCCTTCGGCATCGTCCCACATTTCATGTTGCATATATATGTTTGCAACACCCTCTTTTTCCCAGATGTCGTATCCACGTTGCAGCATGCGGATCGTCCCCATCTTACGGAATGCCTCTTGTGCCTTCGCTTTCTCGCCTATCTGTGAATAGGCGACACCGAGTTTTTGGCAAGTGTCCGGAAACCGCCACGCGTCTGGATCAAGTTTCTCGATCGTGGATTCCAATAAATGAAGTTCGCGTGCCGAGTCACCCGCGCGCCGGTATGCGTCCGCTAAATTGTTAAGATAACCCATACGCTCCATATTAATGATCTCGGAATCGTCAAACAGTTCGGACACAAGTGTATCTGCCGCTTCAAGGTCGTTCGCCATAACTTTCATGGACGCGGTCAAGTAAAGCAGCACGAAGTCATCCGGTTTTTTAGTGAGTTTTTCTTCGTATTCCTTAATGAAATCTTCTAACGCACCGGAGGTCTTGTAGAATTCTGCCAGCTGCAGTATCATCTGAATTTGTGATGATATTTTATCAGGTCGCAGTTGCTTACGCAAAAACGCAATTGCTTTCTCACGCTCACCGGCGGCAGCATAAGCAGATGCCAAGTAACGATGGTTATAGGTCTGGTTCGGTCGTGCTTCGATGAGTTTTTCATAGATTTCAACGGCAGCTTTCGGGGTGTTATTGTTCATACATTCTCGCGCGGCATTTTCCGCGAATCTGTTACCGTAGTCTCTACCAATCGATGGCGTGATCATCTCCTTCGCGAGCGAAACAAGATCGTCAACGCTATCCGCTTGGACGAAGGTTCTTATGACATCCCAAGTTTGGTAACCGAGGACATTTGAATTATCCTTAAGGAGGGTGGTGTATTGGGTTACAGCTTCTTTGACTTTGCCGCTCCGCTGGAGCATACCAGCATATCGCTGCCGGGTTGTGCTGTCCTTGGGGCGTAGGCTGAGTGCCGCCTCAAATGCTGCCGATGCTTTCTCAATCTGATTGGTGCTTTCATAAAAGGCAGCTAATTTGAGGTGTGCTTGGAGTGAATTGGGATTCTTTTCGGCGGCTTCAACTAATTGCGGTTCACGCGCTCGAACGGCTTTTGAATGGCTCACGAGATGTGTTGCTTGCTGGAAATTCCAGCTGCTTAAAGTGGACCCGTAGCGGTCGCGTTGGCTCGCGAATCGCAGCGCACGTTCTGCAAGTTGTGCAGCATCCTGTCCCCGACCAAGATCCTCGAGGTGTTCACTGAGTCGCATTAAGAAGTTCGGGTCGCGCATCCCCATTGCCAAGCGCATCGCTTTGTTCACCACAGCAGTGGCGTGTTGCGTGAGACCCGCATCTTGGAGTTTTCGCGAAAACTCATAAAGTTCTCGAGCACTACCCGGCGAATTCAGAAGTTTTGCTATCAATTCCCGGACGACAACAGTGTTGCCTGTATGCAACGCAAGTTGAAGCGTGAGGTTGTAATACTGACGACGGTTTCTCGGATCAGTACTCGCGAGTTCCTCAAGCAAGTTCAGGGCTTCACTGTGTTGTCCCGTCTGGATAGAGGCAAAAATTGTGTTAAGTTTAAGCGTCAGGTCGTTCGGAAATTCCTTTTGCAAGGTGGATAAAATTTCCTGTGCCTTGTCGCGCTGCCCATCCCACCAGTAGCAGTAACTTAAGGCTAAACTCGGATAGATGCGGTTTATATCCTCTGCAGCGTCTAACTCGGCACGCAATTTGGTGTACAACGCCTCCTGCAGGCCACGGCTCCACAACCCGCTGAAAAAATGCTGAAGATAGTCTAATCTGCCTTGATCATAGTACGTCGTCGGCGATGGATAGTTTGACTGAATCGGCGCATAACCGCTGTAATATGACGAAGAGGATGTGAGTTTGGCAACACGTCGGGTGTTCGTCGTCTGTGGTTTGGTGCGTTCACAGTAGGCCCAAAACAGGGCAACCGCTTTATCAATCTGTTCCTTACGAATGTAAGCATCTATCAGTTGGGTATAGAGTTGTCTATGCTGCCACTGCTGTTGTTGCGGCGGGACAGGGACATTAGCGATGACACGCTCCGCCGCATCTGTCCGCTCCATCAGAAGAAGCGCATTCACTAACATCGAACTTGCGTTGAGTTCCGTTACTTTTGTATTGGCAAGTTCGTTGAGCAGCTGCTCCGCATCCACCTTTTTGTCTTCATCATAGAGTTTATTGACGTATTGTGCAGTGTACCAGAGTCGCGCTTCAGATGGTAATCCAGTGATGGCATTGAGGTGTTTTGCCACAGTTTCCGTGTCTGAGTCTTCTTGAATGATACGGTTCAATCTTATAGCTTGATACGTCAAATCATCTGGCGACGCGGCAATCAATCGTTCGGTAATTTCATCTGTTTTCTCGGTGTCGTCTGTTAAAATATAAAATTGTGCCAATGTTTCAAGCGTCTGGATGTCCTTCAGGTTCGCAGCAGCATCAGTTTCGAGTTGTTGAATCAGTTCTTTCAGTTTTCCTTGGCGTTGAACAATAGTCACCAGATGCACGAGTGCCGCGGCTTGTGTCTCTTCAAAGTTGTTGGGTCGCCATGATTGCCTGCTCCTTCCGCCAAACGATTGATCCTGAACTCGGTAAAGCAGATTCCGAGCGAGTCGGAATTTGTCTGTGTTCATTCCCGGAGGGCCTGATGTCGTATAAGTCGTGGATGTCTTTGCACGCTGTGTTGCATTTGCGGGCGGTTTCGGCATATCCAAAATTCGCTGGAAGTGTGTGCGAGCGCGATCGTATTCGTTCATACTCACCAACACTACACCGAGCTGATAGAGCGCAATATGGGCATCTGTACCAGTGATCTTTTCTCCTGCGCGGTCAAGCACAAAAAGTGCCTCGTCAAGCAGTCCGTGCCGAATCAGGAGTGTCGCAAGTTTAACTTCAGCCTCAAGCGTCTGGTTCTTCGCATGTAGCAGTTTCGTCCACGCCTGTATCGCCTCCTGCTCGCGTCCAGCATCAAACAGCAGCTCACCAAGCCGTCGCTGATGACTGGGGTCGGGTTGCACTTTGACAAGTCGTTGTTGATAGGTCAACGCGTCTTGGTTATCGCCGAGATCAACGCTGATACTAACGAGTTGTGCCAGCAAATCCGAATTTTCGCGTTCTCTGTCTAATGCGCGTGCCAGTTGAAAACGCGCACTCGGTAAGTCGCCTTCCATCCGGTAGAGTTCAGCGAGCGCGATCACAGGTCCAACACTGGATGTGTTGGATTTTGAGAGATGCTTAAGTTTTTCCTCAAACTCCCCACGCCGTCCTAAGTCATAGTATGCCTCGGAGAGCGGTTTAACAAAAGCGAGTTTGTCGCTAACGGTATCGCTCAACTCCCAGCACCGCCAATACTGCGCCAGGGCCTGTCGGGGTTTCCCAACAAGTTTGTAGGTCGCTGCCAATTCCGAACGAATATCAATCGCTTCCGGACGTAGACGCAGTGCCTGTTTGAGGCTGTCTATGGCGTTATCATAGTTTCCAGACTGCTTCGCAATTTCTGCGAGCATTTGATGCCCTTCAGGATTGCGTGGGCTGTGCGCGATGACCTGCTTTGATGCTTCTGTTGCTGCATCGAAGTCCATAGCGTTCAGATGCGCGCGTGCTATATTTGTATAGTATTCTCGTGTATTCGCATTATCAATTGTGATGAGGTGTCTGTAGACTGCATTGGCATCATCACGCCTATTCTGCTTCGTGTAAACCTCCGCGATCCATCGGTTCACAATTATATCATCAGGTTGGTGTGCTTTTGCCCTCAAGAGGACTTCGAGCGCGTAGGTAATATTGCCTAACTTGAGGTACATCTTGGCAAGCCGTTTCTGCTTCTCGAAAATATCGGCATCCCGGAGGCCCGACGTTTCCAATTCCGCTTCCACGGTTTCAATCTTCTCAACAAGTGTGCCTTGGCGCCGATAAAGTTCAATCCGCTGGTTATCCATCTCCTCAGCAAAAAACGCGTTTGGTGCGAGTTTCGCGGCTTCCGTGTATTCTGCTAACGCTGCATCGTAATCCTCGTTTTTCATGAGCAGCTTCGCCAATGCCTCACGATAACGGTAGACATCGGGCATTAGTTCAACAGCCTTCCGGCTTGCAGCGATCGCTTCAGCGCGGTAGTTCTTTGTGTCAAGGAGTTGCGCTAAGCGTTCATAGTTCTCAGCGACGCCTTTGTCGGCAGCAACCATCATGTTCCATGTCTCAATTGCTTTCTCACGATTGCCTTGGCGGAAATAGAATTCGCCGAAATATTCAATGTAATCGAGATTACTCGGTGCGATCGAAATCACTTTTTGATAGGCTGTAGCAGCATCCTCTATCCATTCATTGCTGGCGTATATTTCGGCGAGGATGAGATGTGTCCCCGCATTCTCCGGGTCGCGGTCAATCATTCGTTGATACGTTGCCCGTGCTTTGTCTTCGGCTTCTAAATGTAGGTACAATTCACCAAGTTCGCGGTAGATCCCAAAATCGTCAGGGTCTTGTTCGCTCAAGGATTCGTAGGCTGCCGCAGCGTCTTCAAATCTTTCAGCATTCCGAAATGCTGCGATGAGGTTCAAGCGTAGGTTCGCATCCGTCGGGGCGAGTTCCACTGCCTTCTGATATGTTGCGATACCTTCTTCCGGCTGCTGATTCTCAATGTAAGCAGCAGCCAACAAGCCGAGGCGTTCAGGTTCGTTCGGAGTGGTGTCAAGTTTCTTTTGATAGTATTCAATTAAGCCTTCCCAGTTTCCGTCCGCAGCGTAAATCCCAATGATACGGTGTTGGAGATCCTTACGAAGCCAGTTACCAGGTGCTGTCAACGCCAGTGCTGTGTCGTAACTCCCAATAGCAGCCTCGTAGTCGCCGTTCGCCTCGTGGATATTGCCAATTTCGCGTCGACTCAGACACACGCGATATGGATCGTCCGCTTTAAACTGAATGATAGCCTCGTGCTGTGCGATTGCCTGTTCGTAGAGTTCCTGCTCACGGAGCAAGTCAGCGAGTTCAACGCGTGTAAAGATATTCTCTGGGTCGAGTTCAGCGATTTTTGTCCATGCTGTGATTGCTTCATCAACACGGTCTCGTCGGAAGTATGCTCGGCCGAGGGCTTTGTAGATCGCAGTAAGGTCTTCAGGAGTCGCGGAAACCTGTGTCTCCTCAGCGATTTTTGCCGCTTGGTTCAATGCCTCAATCGCGTTTTCATGTTGAAGCAATATTGCGTACGCCTGTCCGAGGGCAAAGTGTGGGTAATAATTATCGGGTGCGAGTTCAACGGCGCGTTGATAGGCTTTGACAGCCTCAGCATCTTTCCCAAGGCGTTTATAGATGTGTCCCAAGATAAGTTGCGGGTTCGCATTATCGGGTTTCGCTTGCGCTTCTGCTTGATAATCGGCAACCATAGCGTCTAAGCCGCTACCTTCGAGATAAAACTGATAGAGCCGATCAAATGTGCTCCCCTCTTTCGGCTTGCGGTTCAGCATGAGCTTATAGCGTTCAATGATTTTTGCGTCGTCTGTTCCCTCTTGTGCGAAGGTGATGGATGGAAGACACAAGGCGCAAGCTGTAAAGGATAGAACAAAGACAGCGATCATGTAGTTTTTTCGTCTGAACATGAACATATCTCCTTAGGCTTAGACAATAGACAGTGAATGTACATGCTGATTGTTCGTGGTTAATTCTCTTCCGGTTCGTTAATTATCAAATCGTCAAATGGTTTTCCATCAGTGTCGGTGATTCGGAGGTAGAATCCCCAAAAGATTTCCTCGTCACAGACTTTGACGAGGACGCTATTTTTACCGGGCTTGAGTGTTACAGGAATAGTGACCTGGTCAATTGCCACGGAATGGGCTGTGCTGTCGGTGTGGATCGACTCACCGTTTAACCAGATTTTTGCCTGGTCATCGCTGCCGAAGTGGAGATGAGCGATCCGTTCATTGGGAACAGTTAGCGTTGTCCATGCATAAGCTGCTACCCAATTGAGACCACCCCCCAAGATTGTCTCAAAATCGACGAAACCATCAAAGATTTTATCTGTCCGCTGCGTCCAACCGATTTGCCGATTTTGTCCATCGTATGTCAGTGTGGTATCAAACTGCGTCGCCGCCTCCGGGATGAAGGCTTTATTGTAACCAGCACCGTTTGTATTGTCAAATGGACCGATAACTGACCACGCTGTTTCTGGAATGAAGGTCGTTTTATGGATATATGCTTTCGCTTTGTCGGGCTGGTGATGGTCAAGGTAAAATTGCGCCAGCACAGCGTTACCGCGTATAGCGATAGCAGGCGTGTCGGGCAATTCGTTAATCAATTGCGTGATCATTTCAATATAAGGCGTTTCGCGCTTGGCACTCTTACCGGCTTGGGCGAGGCGGGTCCACAGCATCCGTGTGAAATCGAAATAACTACCGCCAGATGGGTTGAGGGTATTGAGACTGCGTTTGAATTGTTCGAGTGCTGCATCGTACTGGTCGTTGGCGAGATACGCATGCCCCAGTGTCAGCTGATAGTCCCAGAAATTGGTGTTTTGTGTTGACCGTTTTGCCAGTTCCAAGGCGACTTCGGGTGTGATATTTCTACGCAGCAGCTGCGCCGCGAATTGATGATAGTCCGAAGCCCGTTGACTCTTATTCACTTCTCTGTTGCGAATCTCTGCCCACTCGACATAAGCGATTTCTGCTTTTTCAGTATCCCCCGTTTTTGTGTAGGCATCACCTAACAGTTCATGTAAGACTGCACTCTTCTCCATTTTGGATTTCAGTGCCTCAAGGAGAGCGATATGTTTCTCTGCTTGTCCATCGTCGGGATATAGGTCTAAGATGGCTTTAACAGCAGCCTCGTGCTCGCTCTGTGTGAGCGGAGCCTCCAAAGCGCGACGATACACGCCTTCCGCGTTTAAGGGGTGATCACCTTGCGTGTGAATTTGTGCCAACGAACGATACAGTTCATAAGAATTCGGTTCAAGTTGAAGTGCTGATTCATACGCTGATGCCGCTTGTGCTAATGGTGTAAGTGCAGGGTGTGATTGCGCGAGCACTTCCGTATCCGTCTCCTGTCGTTGTTGAGCCCGCTGCTGGTAGAGGGCACCGAGTTTCTTGTACCACTGTGAATTATCGGGTTGATGTTCGCTCAACTTTTGGTATTCAACGATTGCTTCGTCAACTTTATTGCTGAGTTCGTAAGCCTCGGCGAGGTCAAAGCGTGCCTCAAGGTCCCCTGGATTTTCCTGAACCTGTTTGAGCCGTTGCGGAATCCATTTTTCATAGAGGTTACCGTCTTTAGAGGCTTGATCCATTTTCGTTTCCGCATTTTGTCGTTTGTACTCGGATCTGGCGATAGTTGATAGTTGTTGATACGCATCGTATGCCTCTTCGTACCGCTTCGCCTCAAAATAGCATTCCCCAAGAATCTCGTATAAGTACTCCAGCTCCCAAGTATTACCAGAACTCTGTGCTTCACTGACTGCATCGTTCGCGAGTTTAATAGCCGGTGCGTACATCTTACCTTTCCAACAGATGGTCGCGAGTGCGCCGAGAAACGACTCGTCTCGGGCGTGATTGCTTGATGCGAGCATCGTTTCGGCGAGTGTCAGTTGTTCCTTCGCTAATTCGGACTGTTGGTTTTGATACAGGGCGACAACGGCGTAGTAAGCACTACGGACGTTTTTTGGACTTGATTGGACCTTAGAGAGGGCTTGATAGGCTTCGGCTGCCTCCTCATGATCGTTTGCGTTCCGGTAAATTTCAGCGACTATTTCAAGGACTGTCGGGTTATCCGGTTCTTTCTCACGTCTGCCTTCAAAGAGGGTTTTCAAAACCTCAAGTTTGTCTTGATCTTTACACGCCCGGATTAAAGCCTCGCGTGCTTCGTCACCGCCGTAGTAGGTTGTGATACCAGAGGAGGAGCTATAAGACGTAGACAGGCGTGTTGAACCGGCATTCGCAACTAATTCGGCTTCATAGGATGCTAATGCTGCATCGATCTTATCGAATTGGACGTAGACCCTGAGCAGTGTAGCGGCGAGGTCCTCGCGTTGATAACCTTGTGGGGTCATGTCAAGAGCCTTCTTATATGCATCGATTGCTTTTTCCGATTCACCATTTTCCTGATAGTGTTCGGCAAGTGCTTCTTGAATTGTAGGCGTGAGTGTGCCTTCGGTTTCTGCCTGCTGTATCATTTCTTCTAATTTTCCTTGACGGTTATAGATGCCAACGAGCTCCCGTTCAAGTCTCGCCCGTTCCCAATCTCGGCTGGTGTATCGAATGGTTTCTTTGAACGCTTTCTCAGCAGCAGTTAGATCGTCTTTGCCGAGATAGAGGTTCGCGAGTTCTTTATAGATCTGGGCGTTTCCGGGAGTTAGTTCGCTCGCTTTTTCATAAGCATCAATCGCCTCATCAATCCGGTTTTCGTCTTTATAGAGCTTTGCGATGCGTGCGTAGTGAACACCGATCTCTGGGTTTGCGTCGATGAACTGTTGTGCAAGTTTAAGTGCATCCTCGAATCTACCGGAGGCTTGGTAGCTATTGATGAGCCCGTCCTGATACTTTGCGTTCTCTGGATCGGTTTCAAGTAAAGTTTCCCACGTCCCAATGGCTCTATCGTGTAGATTCTGTTGTGAATAGAGGCTCGCGAGTTGGGCGCGGGATTCGAGGTCCTCCGGCACTGCTTTCACGATCTGCTCGTAAATTTCCATCGCTCGCTTGGTTTCACCACGATCCATGTATTCTTTTGCGAACGCGCGCTGAACACCGACATTCATCCTTTGCGTTTTTTCGGTCAGTTGGGGTGTCGTTTTGAGACGGCTGCGCTGCTTTTCAATCTGCATCAACCGTTCTTGCGCTTGTTCACGGTCATAGGATCTCGTCGAAAGGTCGTTGATGATCTCGGTGAAGAGTACCTCAGCATCGTCCCACATCTTGTGTCGCATGTATATCGCAGCGAGGTCCCTTATATCATAAAAGCCTCTTCTACGTTCCTTCATCAGTTGGAGGGCACCCATCTTACGGAATGCGTCCTGTGCCTTCTCTTTCTCATTGATTTTTGCATAAGCCTCGCCGAGTTTCTGGTAACTTACTGAAACTCCCCATGAGTTTTCCTTTTTACCTTTCTCAACAGCGGACGCAAGCAGCCGGAGTTGGAGATCGTGATTCCCGATGTTTTCGTATCTCTCAGCGAGGCTGTATAACCATGTGGTAGATGCTGATGTGAGCGCGTTATCCAGCAGCTGATTCACGTACATGTTTGCGCCTTCACTGTCATCTGTTTCAAACTTCGTACTGGCAATTAGATAGAGCAGGGTCGCATCTTGGGGGTCTTCAGCGAGTTTTGCCTCATATTCGGTAATTAAGTCTGATAGGGTGCCGGATGCCTTACAGAGCTCGGCGAGTTTTAGGACAAACGGTACTTGTGAATTAGTTATACTGCTGCCTGCCAACTTTCCACCCAGGAACTGAATTGCAGCCTCAGAGCCACCGGATGCCTCATGGAATTCAGCGAGTTTTAGGGTAAATTCTGTATTGGAAAGTCCTGTTTTATCAGCGTCTTGACTCTCTTGTAAGAACCGAATCGCCTTTTCAGGGTCACCTATTGCAGCATAAGCGTCTGCTAACTCTCGGTATACGTAGTTCCAGTTCGGATGTACTGCAATAATTTCTTCAAATATCTCGACAGCTGCTTCGGGTCTGTTATTGCTCAAACACCGCTGCGCGACTTTGTGCGTGAAGTCGTTACCGGCGTACTGTCCAACAGGCAAAATCAGGTCCTTTGTAAGTGCGATGAGTTCATCAACTTTATCCGCTTGGAAGAAGGCATCTATTGCCTCTCGATAGCCGTATCCGAGCGCGCTTGAGTTATCCCTGAGAAGTATAGTGTAATGGGGGACGGCATCGCTTACTTTCCCATTTCTCTGCAGCATTTGGACGTATCGGGAGCGGGTCATACTGTCGTTAGGACGCAGGGACAGTGCTGCTTTAAAAGCCTCTGATGCCTTCTCAATTTGATTTGCCTTCTCATAGAATGTCGCGAGTTTTAGGTGGGATTGAAATGAATTCGGATTATTTTCAGTGGCTTTGACTAACTCGGATTCCCGGGCGCGTAGGTTTTTTGAACGGCTTGTGAGGTGTGTGGCTCGCTGG
The DNA here is from genome assembly GCA_964593655.1 of uncultured bacterium. Taxonomy (GTDB): domain Bacteria; phylum Poribacteria; class WGA-4E; order WGA-4E; family WGA-3G; genus WGA-3G. The sequence continues at coordinate 33,958 of CAZQIP010000115.1, forward strand.
AAATTCCAAGAATATAATGTCCGCCCGTAGCGGTCCGGTCGATTTGCAGACTGCAGCGCGCGTTCAGCGAGTTGTGCTGCGTCCTGTCCGCGACCGAGTCTTTCGAGATGCCCGCTTAATTCCATGAGGAAGTTCGGGGATTGCTGCCCGATCGCCAGCGGCATCGCTCTTTTCGCGGTGGCAACAGCGTACTGCGTGAGACCGGCATCTTGAAGTTTTTGCGAAAAGTGATAGAGTTCCTGGGCTGTCGTCGGTGAATTCAGAAGTTTCGTGACCAGTTCACGCACCGTGACGGTGTCGCCTGTGTGTAACGCAAGTTCCAGCGTGAGTTCGTTATACTGACGCCGGTTCCTCGGATCGGTTTCAGCGAGTGATTTGAGCATTGTTAATGCTGATTTATGATTTCCCGTCTGAATAGAAACAAAAGCGGTGATGAGCTTGAGGGTGAGGTCGTCAGGAAATTCCGCTTGCAATTCGGAAAGCGTCGTTTGTGCCTCCGTACGTTTCGCGTCCCACCAATAGCAGTAACTGAGTGCCAAGCTCGGATAGATGCGGTCCCTGCCCTTCGCAGCATTCAATTCAGCCTGCAGCTTGGCGTATAATGTTTCCTGTTGATTTCGTAACCACAGTTCTCGGAAACCCCACTGGAGATGTTCGAGACGTGTTTGATTGTAGTAGACCGTCGGGGATGGATAGTTTGATTGAAGGGGTGTATGTCCACTGTAGTAATACTGAGAGGCTTGTGTGAGTGTTGCGACACGGCGCGGATGTGCAGCATCCGGCTTTGTGCGCTCACAGAAAGTCCAGAGCAGCGCGACTGCTTTGTCGATGTGGCCGTCCCGAATGTAGTCTTCCGTGAGTCTTTTGTAGGGTTGGATGTACTGCGAGAGCTGCTTTGGTGTCGGCTTCGCGAGTTGTGCGATAATTTTCTCCGCTGCGTCGGTTTTATTTAAAAGCACGAAAGTATTGACCAACACAATACCGGTGCTGAGGTCTGTCACTTTTACATCTTTGAGTTTGTCCATGAGTTTTCTGGCATCGTCGCGTTTCCGTTTACGATAAAGTTGTGTGGCGTATTCCGCGATATACTGGAGTCGCGCTTCATGGCTCAAACCGGGCATAGCGTCAAGCGACTTTTTCAGTGTTTCATAACTAAGGTTTTCTTGAAGTGCACGCTTTAGCAGCAACGGTTGATAGGTCGGATCGTCGGGTGAAGCGTCAATCAACCGATCAATAACTTGGTCTGCCTTGTCATGGTGTTGGACGAGCGTGTAGAGTTGTGCTAAGGTCTCAAGTGCTTGGATGTCTGTCGAATTTGCTTCGGTATCTGCTTCAAACTGTTGGATGAGTTCGCTCAGCTTCCCCTGTTGTTGTGTGTACGTAGTCAGTTGAACGAGTGCTGCGGTTCGTGCGTCCTCAAAGGTTTTGGGTATCCACGGCATGCCCCTCGCTGCAAAAGTTGGTTTCCTCTGAATATCTCCGACACGACGCCGAGATATTTCAAATTTGTTAATTCCGGGGGTATCCTGCGTTAACTGCCGGGGTTCTGGGAGTGCCAAGATACGTTGGAAGTAGGGTTGGGCGCGTTCTGATTCGTTCATCCCTACCAAGACAGCCCCGAGTTGATAGAGTGTAATAGCAGCATCGGTGCCTGCTATCTTTTCTGCTGCGCGATCGAGAACCGAAATCGCTTCATCCAACATCCCGTGTTGGATCAGGAGGGTCGTGAGTTTAATCTCCGCTTCAAGCGTCTGGTTCTTTGCGTGAAGTAGTTTCGTCCATACTTGAATCGCTTCCTGTTCACGTCCAACATCAAATAACAATTTACCGAGTTGTTGTTGATGGATGGGGTCCGGTTGTGCTTTCACAAGTCGCTTTTGGTAACTGATTGTGTCTTGTGTATCCCCAAGTTCTATGCTAATATCCACAAGTTGTGTCAGCAAATCAGAGTTTTCGCGTTCTCTGTCTAACGCACGCGCGAGTTGAAAACGCGCACTCGGTAGGTCGCCCTCCATCCGGTAGAGTTCAGCAAGCGCGATCACAGGTCCAACACTCGATGTGTTGGATTTTGATAACTGTTTCAGTTTTTCCTCAAACTCCCCACGCCGTCCTAAGTCATAATACGCTTCCGAAAGCGGTTTCACGAAAGCGAGTTTGTCATTGACTGTATCACTCAACTCCCAGCACCGCCAATACTGGGCGAGTGCCTGCCGAGGTTTCCCCGCAAGTTTGTAGGTCGATGCCAATTCCGAACGAATATCAATCGCCTCCGGACGCAGGCGAAGTGCCTGTTTGAGGCTGTCTATAGCACTATCATAATTGCCAGACTGTTTGGCGATTGTTGCAAGCATCTGATGACCTTCGGGATTACGCGGGCTGTGAGCGATCGCCTGTTTTGCTGCCGCTGTCGATGCATCAAAATCCATCACTTTTAGATAGGAACGCGCGATGTTCTCGTAGTATTCGCGCGCGTTCGCGCTATCAATTTCAATGAGATGTTCATAGACACCATTCGCATCGTCGCGCCTCCCCTGCCTGATATAGACCTCCGCGAGCCATCGGTTAATACCAACGTCGTTGGGTTGCTGTGCTTTCGCCTTTAACAAGACTTCAAGGGCGTAAGTAATGTTGCCTAACTTGAGATACATCTTAGCAAGCCGTTTCTGCTTCGCGAAGATATCGATAGCAGGGAGTCCCGACTTTTCAAGTTCCGTTTCTACCACTTCAATTTTCTCGATGAGTGTCCCCTGGCGTCGATACAGTTCAATGCGCTGGTTATCCATCTCCTCAGCGAAAAACGCGGTCGGTGCGAGTTTCGCGGCTTCTGTATATTCAGTGAGTGCGGCATCGTAGTCCTCGTTTTTCGTAAGCAGCTTCGCCAACGCTTCGCGATAACGATAGGCATCCGGCATCAATTCGACAGCCTTCCGACTTGCAGTGATCGCTTCGGTTCGGTAGTTCTTTATATCAAGGAGTTGCGCCAGCCGTTCATAATTCTCAGCCACTCCCTTGTCGCCCGAGACCATCTTGTTCCATGTCTCAAGTGCTTTTTCACGATTGGCTTGTCGGAAGTAGAATTCGCCGAAATACTCAATATAATCAAGGTTGCTCGGCGCAAGCGAAATCGCTTTTTGATAGGCTGCCGCAGCGTCTTCCATCCATTCATTACTGGCATAGATTTCAGCGAGAATCAGATGTGTCCCTGCGTTCTTCGGATCGCGGTCAACCATTCGCTGATACGTCGCGCGTGCTTTGTCCGCGTCTTGTAAATGTAGGTACAGTTCACCAAGTTCGCGATAGATCCCAAAATCGTCAGGATTTTGTTCGCTTAAGGATTCATAAGCGGCCGCAGCGTCTTCAAATCTTTCGGCATTCCGAAATGCTGCGATGAGATTCAAACGTAGGTTCGCATCGGTCGGGGCGAGTTCCACTGCCTTCTGATATGTTGTGATGCCTTCGTCGAGTTGTTGGTTTTCAATATAGGCTGCAGCAAGCAAACCGAGAAGCTCGGGTTCGTTCGGTGTCGTTTGAAGTTTCTTTTGATAGTATTCGATTAAGCCTTCGGAGTTCCCATCTGCAGCATAAATCCCGATAATGCGTTGTTGCAGGTCCTTGCGGAGCCAGTTACCGGGTGCTGTCAATGCCAAGGCAGTATCGTAAATTTGGATGGCGGTTTCATAGTCGCCTTTTGCCTCATGGATATTGCCAATTTCGCGCCGACTTAGACACACACGATACGGATCGTCGGCTTTGAACTGAATGATAGCCTCGTGCTGTGTGATGGCTTGTCCGTAGAGTTCCTGCTCACGGAACAAATCCGCAAGTTCAATGCGGGCGAAGATATTCTCTGGATCGAGTTCAGCGATCTTCGTCCATGCTGAGACTGCTTCATTGATACGGTCTCGCCGGAAATAGGCTCTGCCAAGGGCTTTGTAGATAGCAGTAAGATCTTCAGGAGTGGCGGTTTGCGTATCTTCTGCAAATGTTGCTGCCTGCTTCAATGCACTAATGGCGTTTTCGTGCTGAAGCAGTATCGCATACGCCTGTCCGAGCGCAAAATGTGGGTAGTAATTGTTCGGTGCAAGTTCAGCTGCGCGTTGATAGGCTTTGACAGCCTCAGCGTCTTGTCCAAGGCGTTTGTAGATATGTCCCAAGATTAGTTGTGGGTTCGGATTATCCGGTTTTGCTTGCACTTCTGCCTGATAATCGGCGACCATCGCTTCTAACCCTGCACCTTCAAGGTAAAACTGGTAGAGCCGGTCAAACGTGCTTCCCTCTGTCGGTTTACGACTCAACATTAGTTTGTAGCGTTCAATGATTTTTGTGTCGTTCACTTCATCTTGTGCAAGAAGCAGTGGTGAAAGGTAAGGACTGAAAAATATCAGACACAGAAGGAGCATGACAACTTGGGGTTTATATCGTCCAAGCATAAAGGATACCTCCTTAAAAAAAATGCGCAGCATTACCCAAAGACTTAGATTTCAACGCGCGAAACTGTTTACTTCCGCATAACAACCTTTAGCCGCGAGGAAGGGGGTTACGTGAGTTATGTTAACAAATTTCGCTTTTGATAGGGGATATCAATGTATCTATAAGGCTATAGTGTAACACAATTTAAATTATTCCGCAAATCCTCTTTCTTCTATCTCATTGATTTTCAAATCATCAAATGGGTTTCCGTCAGTATCAGTAATCCGCAGGTAGAATCCCCATCCGCCTACTTCCTCACATACTTTGACAAGGATACTGTTTTTCCCCGATTTGAGTGTCGCTGGAATCGTATAATTATCGATGACTGCTGAGAAGGCTTTTGTATGTGTGAATATCTGTTCTCCATTAAACCATATTTTTCCTTGATCGTCACTATCAAATTTGAGTAGGACTTCCCGTTCATCAGGTGAAGTAACCGTTGTGAACGCATAGGCGACACCCCAATCAACGTTATCTCCGAGGCTGATATAGCCGTTGAGCGTATTGTCTGCGCTTTTCTTCCAGCGTATCTGTTCATCTATACCGTTGTATTTCGCGGTTGTGTCAATCTGTGTTGCGTCTTCGGAAATGTAGATGGTATTGTAACCGATACCCTGTGCATTGTCAAATGGGGTGAGCACTAACCATGCATCCTCAATGATGAAGCCGGTTTTTTGAATATGTGATTCTGCCTTCTCAGGCATATCGTTGTCGCGATAGAACCTCGCCAATAGAAGGTGAATGTTTAATTGAACACTCAGTTTGTCAGGAATGGCATCCATCAATGTGTTCAGCATATCAAGGTAGCGTTTTTGGTCGTTAGGGTTTCTACCCATTTCGGCAATATCGGCAATCAGTTGGCGTTGAGAGCTTCCAAACGTTGTTGTGCTCAAGTCATTTGTGAATTGTTCTAAAGCATTTTTCCATTTGTTTTCAAGATAAGTCTGTTCCACCGTCGCAATATAACGTGCGTTTGCCTCATTGTCTGCGGTGCGTTCAACAAATTTCAACACTGTTTCAGAACGCGCTTTTTTGTTTTGAAGTACTTCACCGGACTCAGGATTCCGTGCGGTCGTGAGGACTTCGTTCCAATCCCACAAAAGCACCGTCCCATCTCCGCCCGCGCTCACAAGCATTTTGCCATCCGGTGAAAATGCTAACGCATCCACACCATTTGTGTGTCCATTAAGCGTTATGAGTTTATTTCCGGTGGCCAGGTCCCATAACTCGATACCGCCGCTCTGTATAAGTCCAGCAACAAGCACTGCGTTATCTGGTGAAAACACTAACGCTTCTGCCCATACTTCCGGCCCGTACGACATTTCCTTAAAACCGATCTGTTTCAGATTTCCCAACAAACGGAGCTGCTTCATAGTGCCTACCGCAAGCGGCGAGCCGCCTGACGCGAATACCACATCCACAATGGGATCCCGATAACTGTGGTCTATCGGTGACTCTTCTTCAAAGAAGGAGGTTAATGCGATTCCGGCTTCTACGTCCAATATCTGAACGTCGCCGCCCATAGTACCACAGGCGATTTTTCCGCCATCTGGTGAAAAGGTCAAGGTTCTGATGATGGGCTGGTGCTGATTTTTACGGGCATCATTCGGATCTATTAGAGGTATATCGAACGTTTTGCCCGTCTTTGTATTCCACAAGTGAATTGCGCCCGAACGGCTACCAGCTACAGTTTTTGCGTCCGGTGAAAACGTCAGGTCTGAAGCACTTTGAGGTGAGGTTGCTAATTCGCGTCCGGTGCTGACCTCCGTCAACCGCAGCACATAATTCAACCACGGTTCAGATGAATTCGTGTCTCTCCCATAGAAGACGAGTTTTGTTCCGTCTGCCGAAAATGCTAAATCTGGGAACCAATTCGGATACTTTCTACTCTCAAGCGTCATTTGCGTCTGAAGTGTGGTCTTTTTAGATTTCTTCAGATCCCAAAGGGTAATTATCCCGTTATACGCGACGCTCGCAATTGTAGAACTGTCTTTGTAGAAAGTTACGCCTCTCAGCCAGGATAGATGTCCAGTGATACGTTTCTGGAGCGGATCCCCCGTCTTGATATTCCAAAACTGAATAGTGCCATCTGTGCTCCCGCTGGCAAGCGTGGTGCTATCGGGTGAAAACGCTAACGCGTCAATATGACTAAAATGATTTGTAAAGATGGCGAGCGACTCACCGGTAGTGGCATCCCACAATTGCACTGTACCATATTCACTTCCACTGGCAAGCATTTTCCCGTCGGGTGAGAACACTAATACATAATGGTCTGGCCAACCGTGACCTTTTTGGAGGGTGATCGGTTCGTTATTATTGGTAGTATCCCATAGTTCTATTGAACCCCTATTTGCACTGGCGAGCTGCGTGCTGTCCGGTGAAAACGCTAAGGCTAAAACGCTGTTGTCCGCCATCACTCGATTCGGTAACCCGATCCGCTCTGCCTGTTCTCTGAGCGTGGATAACTTTTTATTCGTCCTCGTATCCCATAACGCGATGTTTCCGTTTCTATTTCCGATGGCGATTTTATCTTCCGTGAGCGCATAGGTCTCAAGATGGACATAACCCGGACGTTTTCCTAATTGACTCACACTTCGCTTACCCGTTTCAATATCTAATCGATTAATTGTGTCCCTGGATTTATCAAGGCTGATAAGTGTCTTGCCATCTTGAGAGAACCGCATCACTGCAGCAGCAGATGGCATATCTCGGAATTCTATTTTCTGACCGGTGGCTACCTCCCATACTTCTACTCCGTTTTCCCAGCGACTCCCACCGAGACCGGAGAAGTAGTCGCTACCACTATTGACAAGGAAACGACCATCAGGCGAAAAGACAAGCGACCCACATATCCCCAGAAATAGAGATATTTCTTCGTCAGTTTTCACATCGTACAACCACACACCGATGTCCGTTCCCACCGCGAGTTGCGTGCCGTCGGGTGAAAACTGGATCGCGTTAATATCACCTTTTCCCAGACGCATTGTCGCCGCGTTCGGCAATTCCCACTGCGGATAAGTATCAACAATTTCGTCGGTTTGTGCCCCGGCAAACGGTAATAGGCAGGTTATAAGATATAAGACACACACAGCAATGGTCTGCTTTTCACGTTCAAACATGTAAGGTCTTCCTTGGGCAAGCCGGTGGCATTTGAAAATGAATCTAAAATTTTGTTTAAAATTCCGCCTGGTAGGTACGCTTTGTAAACGTGCTTACCGGGCAGGAGAACGAGCAATAGCACCGCCATTGCGTTAGCATCCACAGCCTCAGCCGCCCGATGTCTGGACAGGTTCGGTAGTATCTGGTTCAGGCGGTGCTACCGTGTTATTCAAATCTCCATAGCAGAGCGCAAAACCGCCCTTACCGAACCACGATCCCAGCGTCAAGCGAAAATCATCAATGTCGTTGTGGGACAAAAAACCTACCCGCTTGGTGTGATCGTGCCGCTCAACGAAATAGTGGCGGCCACGCCAGCGCAGTTCACCGTTCATTGAAATGCGATAGGCGGTATTCGGGATAGGATCCGTATCGTTGGGATTGACATACTCAAGCGGTATCTCAAGAGCCGCGATGAAATCCGCCAACGAGCCACCTTCTCGGTAATAGGCAAGGATGTCGTTCCAATCTGCGAGCCGGACCCCTACGCCTAATGTTTCCTTACACGTCGCTTTGAGGTCACCGGTCTCATCCAAATCGTGCACAAGGACGTGAAAGTTTTTGTAACTCGCTGCAATTTGTTTTTTCGGCATTGGTGAAACTCCTTCGCATGCGAAACTTGCATAAATCCTGATAATAATGCTATTTCTGAAAATCTATACCATAGGCACAACCTGTCTGAACGAGGATACAAAAGCACACACTAACAGTTTTGCGGCGTATCGCCCAGACGCGACGTGCATCATGCTACAAGCACATTGAAAGGTGTTCAATGAGAAATAGTATCACATTATACAAATAGTTTGTAATCTCACTTATAGTTAATGACGCGTAATCAGTGCCAAAAAGGTGCATTATTTCTTATGCACTCGGATTTACAAGTTGAAACCCGCGTAACGCAAAGAAATTCAGAAATTTAACGTTGTTAATGCGCTCAGGAATAACCCGTTCGCTAAGACTGAGGAACCGAATTGAAATCGTCCAATACCGTTAATTTTCCGCTGGATGGTTGATTTTCAGGTCTTCAAAAGGATTGCCATCCGTATCGGTAATTCGTAGGTAGAATCCCCAACCTTCTTTCTCCTCGCACACCTTGACAAGGAGGCTGTTTTCACCGGACCTGAGTGTTACAGGAACCGTATAACGGTCAATTGTAGCACTATGGGCTTCAGTATTTGTGAACACCTCTTTGCCGTTTAACCAGACTTTCCCTTGGTCGTCGCTATCAAATTTGAGTAAGACTTCCCGTTCCTCAGGCGAGGTGACGGTTGCGAACGCATAAGCGGCACCCCAGTCAATCTTATCTCCGAGACTGATGTAGCCGTTGAGCATATCGTCTTTGCTTTTTTGCCAGTTGATCTGTCCATCTATGCCATCGTATTTTTGGGATGTATCAATCTGCGTTACATCTTCTTCGATGTAAGCCTTGTGGTAACCGATACCACCGGCGTTATCAAATGGACCGAGAATCAGCCATACGTCTTCAGTAATGAAACCGGTTTTTTGAATATGCGCTTCTGCTTTCTCGGACATATTATTGTCGCGATAGAATTCCGCCAGCACGAGGTTGGCATTTAGCTGAACACTCGGTTTGTGGGGTAGAGCGTCAACCAATTGATTTAACATTTTCACGAAAGCGTTTTTATCCTTAGCGTTCTTGCCCATTTGGGAAATCTCTGAAAATAACTGACGTTCAGAACCTCCGTGTGTTGTGGCATTTAGGTCGCGTTGGTATTGTTCTAACGCTTTTTCATATTTGGATGGATCTTTGAGGGCTTCATCCCAATCCCACACGAAAATTGCGCCATCCTGCCCCGTGCTGACTAACGTTTTGCCATCGGGTGAAAATACGAGCGTTTCGACGGGCTGCGTATGTCCGTTAAGCGTATTGATTTTATTTCCTGATAGCAGGTCCCATAACATGATATTACCACCGTGTGTTCCGCTCACAAGCACCGTGCCATCCGGAGAAAACACCAATGCTTCTGCGCCTGTGCCATGTTTTGTCTCCTCAAAACGGAACTGTTTCTTGCTGCCTAACATACGAATTTTTTCTATATTTCCGACAGCAATGTGGTCATTATTTCGGGAGAATGCCAACGCAGTGATAGCTCTTCCATAGGTTATCCTAATAATCTTTCCGTTATCGTCTCTCTCTATTTTGCTATCTGGATGCTGTTCTATCAAGTTAGCTAACGCGAGTCCAGTTTCCACATCCCACATCCTAACATCTCCTGCTTGGGTGCCGCTGACAAGTTTTTTCCCATCGGGTGAAAATGCCAAGCTTTTGGCTTCAAATAAAAAACTTACGAGACTACCATCCTTCGGATCTGAGAGGTTAATGTCAATATGATCATTTGTTTCTGTGTGCCACAAACGAATTATACCTAAACCACCGGAGGCAATCGTTTTTCCGTCAGGCGAAAAAGCCATGAGCGTCGGGTTAATCTGATGCGTCAAGGTATCCAACTCACGTCCGGTGTTAACATCCACCAAACGGATCATTTGATCTGGGTTTGATGTCCTCATGCTTGGAATTGAACCTGACTCAAAGAACGGGTTACTGTCTGCACTGAGACTGGCGAATTTCGTTCCATCTGGTGAAAATGCTGATGCCGTTAACCAATCCCGATGCCCTATCGTCTGTCGTATTATTGTTGATGCCTCCAAGTCCCAAAAGGTGATGATACCGTTAAACGCGGCAGTTGCCAATGTGGAACTATCTTTAAAGAAAACCACCGCTTTCACAGCTTTTGTGTGTCCAGTGATGTGGGTCGGTATAGGGTCTCCAGTTTCTGTGTTCCAGAACCGGATGGCGCCGTCTGCACTTGCACTTGCAAGCATAGAACCATTTCGTGAAAATGTGAGGCTCGTAATACTGTTGATATGACCTATGAGAGTGGCGCGTGGTTCACCCGTAGTCGTATCCCACAACTGCACTGTCTTATCAGGCCCTCCACTTGCAAGCATTTTACCATCTTCAGAAAATGCTAAAACAGTTGTCCACCCGTTGTCGGTGTGTCCTCGGAGAACTGACAGTTCATCCCCGTTGTTGGTATCCCATAACCGGACGGTTGCATCGTTACTTCCACTTGCGAGTTTCGTTCCATCTGGTGAAAACGCCAAGGCGAAGATAGGTTTGTCGTTATTTATAGGCGGCAGAGGTGCTTGAATCTTCTCAGGATCTGGTATTTGTCCATCTGCCTGACGAAGCAAATTAACCCCAATCTCTGCTGCGTGCCCTCTGAGTGTAGATAACCTTTTGCCAGTGGTTGTGTCCCACAACCGAATTTTTCCATCCGACTTTCCGATGGCAAATTTGTCGTGTGTGAGCGCGTAGATTTCAGGGTAAGTGTGAAGGTCTTTCGGCCAGAGCACTTGCATTTCAACATTCTCCACATTTACCTGACGTGTCTCAATATCTAATTTATCAATTGTGTATACTTTGGTACGCCCCTGGGCATGGCCGTATTTCCAGCCACTCACACTGACAAGCGTCTTGCTGTCTCCTGAGAACTGTAACGCTCTGGTAGAAGAGGGGACACTGGACAGTGTCACTTTACGTCCGGTGGTTGTCTGCCACAACTGGATTCCCTGTCTGCCACTGCTACTGCTATTTGCCAGAAAGCGTCCATCCGGTGAAAATGCGACGGATTCAGACATCCCTGCGAAGAAGGATAATTCTTTCCCTGTTTTGATATCGTAGAGCCATACGCCAATATCAGTGCCGACCGCGAGTTGGGTGCCATCGGGTGAAAACTGCATATCATTGATTCCACCCTTTCCGAGACGCATTTTCGCCGCTTTCGGCAGTTCCCATTGCGAATAATTATCGATGGTTTCATCTGCTTGTGTTTCTGAGACCAGTGCCGGTGCCTCATTAGGCTGTTGGTTAGATACATTGCTCTTATCGGATGCTTCGGTGTTTCCGAGTTGCATCCGCACATCCGGTTTCGACGCAAGGTTTAGCACAAGGGGTGCCTCAATAATGTCAACTGTCATCTCTGACGAAGCATCGAAACTATAGGGACGCTGGAAACGCGCGAAGTATTGATTGCCAACACCTAACATTAGGAATACCACTGCTACCGTGGAAACGGCGACCGCCCACGGCACCAACGGTTTATTACCGGTCGGGGCAATCGGCTTGATACGCCCAATCTCTCGCATGATGTTCTCTGTGAGATGCGGCGTGATCTGAAAATTGTCTAAAGCCTCTCGAATCATCGGTTCCTCCTTCTTTAAGGACTGCCGCGCACGACTCAGACGACTCTTAATCGTATTTGCGGATACCCCTAAAAACTCGCTGATCTCTTTGCAGGTCATTTCCGCGAAATAGAAAAGCGTGATGATGGTTCTATCACTCTCTTGCAGTTTCGCAAGCAGCTTCTTAACAGCATCGCGCTGTGCTTCTGTCGCTGTCCGCTCATTCTCCGCAATGACGTATCCAGAATAGGTCGCCTTTTCGAGCTGCACGCCGCTTGTGTCTTCGATCGGTTGTGTTCTCAAACGCTTTTTGCGAAGCCACGTACTACAGTCATTCGCGGCAATCACATAAAGCCAACTCGCAAAACTTTGTGGTTTCTTCAGCTTTGCCAGTCTCTGATAGGCTTTCAAGAATACATCCTGCGTGATTTCCTCAGCGGTGTGGAAATCTCCGATCTTCCGCCATACCAGCGCGTGAACCTGTTTCTGATACTTTTTTACAAGTTCAGCGAAGGCGTTATCATCACCGTTGAGGGTGCGATGAATTAATGCTATATCCGTGTTTTTCATAGGTCACCTCCGATGTGCTATAGTGACGCTACTTAGGGGTGAAACGGTTGCATAATTCTGCAAGAGCAGGAGTTTGTTAGGATTAGGAGGGTTAAGATTCGATCTGTTATCCAAGTTGTCACCTCTAAAGGAATCTGATTTTGCCTTAAGTGCTTGGTTTCCAAGTGCCTGCAACTTTTTAGGTGACAACTCAGGTGTGGTACACACTATTAAATTTTCACACCACGCCATTCGTCCGCAGCACCGGTAATATCGACAACATTACCATCTGGGTCTGCCACTTTGAAAGAGCGTTCAGGCGGTTTATCAGCACTGATTTCGTCGCCTTTTTTCACATTATCCATCAACAACTCAAAGCCGCCGTCGCGAAGCGTGTTATAGGTGCTTGCCAAATCTTCAACGATGATGCCGAAGTGAATAAACTCTGTCCCTTCTTCAAACGGGGCGCGTTCCTCGCCGTTGTACTGGAGGATCGTCATGTTCAGTGTGCCATCAGAGAGGTCAAGTCCGCCGCGTCCACGGTAACCGACAAACGCAAAACCGATGCTTTCATAAAATCGGCGAGAGGCTTCCATATCTTTCGTGCGTAGTGCGATGTGTCTCAGAAACGCCATTGTTGTTACTCCTTTTTCATAAAAAAACGGGATCAGTCGGAAATTTGTTGGAATCACACTTTATTTTATCCAAACTTTATTTGAAAGTCAATAGTAACTATGTAAATCGCTTCTGTGCAGAAAATTCCTTTTGAAAAACGAAGGTGTGTGTTATAATAGAATTGTGCTTAGGCATATCAACGAACGCGCTTCAAAGAATAGATACAAAAAACATTATTATGCTAAAACCGAAATCCGGTATTGATACAATTCAACCGTATCAGGGCGGTAAACCGATCGAAGAGGTCCAGCGCGAGTTGGGCATCACTGATATTATCAAACTGGCATCTAATGAGAACCCGTTAGGCCCATCGCCGTTGGCGGTGCAGGCGATTGCTAAGAGTGCCGCACAAGTACATCTCTATCCCGACGGGAACGCCTACTATCTTAAGAGGGAACTTGCAGAGCATCTGGCGGTTTCCGCTGAACACCTGATTTTAGGGAACGGTTCAAACGACGTGCTACAGTTAATCGCTGAGACTTATGTCGCTCCGGACGATGAGGTTATCTACGCGGCAGGCGCATTTGTCGTTTATAGTCTTGTGACGAAGTTATGCAGTGCCACAGCGGTCGTCGTACCGATGATAGATGATACACACGACCTCTCTGCTATGGCAGCAGCGATCACCAATAAAACAAAGGCTATCTTCATCGCGAACCCGAACAACCCGACGGGGACGATGGTCACGGCGGATGAGACCGCAGCGTTTATGGAACAGGTGCCGGATGATGTGCTTGTCGTTTTTGACGAAGCCTACTATGAGTATGTTGCACGTTCAGACTATCCGCAGACGTTGCCTTATGTTCTGGAGGGACGGAATTTTGTCATCACGCGCACCTTTTCTAAAATTTATGGGTTGGCGGGATTGCGTATCGGATACGGTATCGCATCACCCGTTTTGGTCGAAACATTGAATCGGGTCAGGCAACCGTTCAATTGCAGTTTGGTCGGACAGGCGGCAGCACGCGCGGCACTGAAAGATACCGCACACGTTAAGGAAAGCCAAAGAAACAACGCAGCAGGGAAGGCGTTTCTCTATAAAGTGTTTGACGACATGGGGCTGCGTTATATTGAAACGGAAGGCAATTTCATTATGTTGCACGTGAAACAATCGGGAGCAGAGATCACCGATGCCCTTCTGAAACAGGGTGTCATCGTGCGTCCAATGGCGGGGTACGGTTACCCGAACGCAGTCCGTGTAACAATCGGCACACAACAGGAAAACGAAAGATTTATCACGGCTTTAAGAGTTGCCAGTTGCCAGTTGCCAGTTGCCAGTTAAGAGTCCCCTTGTGGCGGATTCAACCGTTGTTACTGCCACAAGAGCGTAACTGACAACTGTTCTCACTGCGAAGCACGATAACTGATAACTAATAAAAAACTATGAAAGAACTCATACAACTCACCAACAAACGCCCTACACGGCAAATCATGGTCGGGCACGTCCCGATCGGTGGCGGAAGTCCGATCTCTATCCAAACGATGACGACCACGCTGACGCACGATATTGATGCCACGCTCGCACAAATAGAACGGTGTGCCGAAGCAGGCGCACAAATTGTCCGTGTTGCTGTTCCAGAGGAACCCGACGCGAAGGCACTGGGTGCGATCGTCAAACGCGCGCCTGTGCCGATAGTATCGGATATCCATTTCAACTATCGGTATGCGCTTGCTGCGGTGGACGCAGGCGTGGCAAAAGTGCGTATCAATCCGGGGAACATCGGTAACAAGAAACGGATTGCCGAGGTACTGTCTGCAGCGAAAGCAGCGAATATCCCAATCCGTATCGGTGTCAACGAAGGGTCGCTTGAAAAAGATCTCTTAGAGAAATACCCTTCACCGACAGCGGAGGCGTTAGTAGAGAGCGCGATGCGGCACATTAATATCTGCGAAGAACACGATTTCACGGACATCGCTATCTCCGTTAAATCGAGCGATCCGATTCGCATGATTGAGGCGAACCGCCAGCTTTCAGCCAAAGTGTCGTACCCTTTACATCTCGGTGTGACTGAAGCTGGAACACCGCGACGGGCGCATGTCAAATCGACACTCGGCATCGGGACACTTCTGATGGAGGGCATCGGTGATACCATCCGTATCTCGATTACTGGCGACCCCGTTGAGGAGGTCTTGACTGCAAAAGAACTCCTACGCGCCCTCGGTATGGCGGAAGACATGTTAGACGTTGTCTCTTGTCCGTTCTGTGGGCGTGGTGATCCAAATGCCGGTTATGAGAACATCGTTGCTGGTGTCGAAGAACTTCTGGAGAAACACGACATCAACATGCCAGTGGCAGTGATGGGGTGCGAAGTCAACGGACCCGGTGAGACCCGCAACGCCGAAGTCGGCATCCACTTGGGCGGTAAAGAACTCGCAGTCCTAAAGGTTAAAGGTGAACGCGTACGTACCTTCCGCGGGAGAGACGAAGTCAACCCAGAATTTTTGGCGAACGCGCTATTAGAGGCAGCCCAGCAATTACAAGCATCCGAGGGCGATAGTACCTCGTAAGGTTAAAAATGAAGGATTTTCAGCAGCACAACCAAAAGCCGATTCAGTCAATACCTGTTCAAATCGGGATAGTCGCGCTATTTTTCTGTGTGTATCATCTGCTTTTGAAATATATCATGCGCGAGACGGGACTTGACTTAGGCGCGGTCGGATATAACAGTCATGTTGTGCCGCTTTATGCCCAACCGAGTTTTGACTTCAGCGTATGGACGTTACCTGTTGCAATCGTCGTATGTATGTGCTACTTGTATTTCCGCTACCTATGCCTTGATTTGCAAGTACCTAATCGGCGTTTAATCTGGATAGCGATTGCACTATTCTGCGTGATTAACATTGGTGTTGCCCAAATTGACGGATACCGAGAAATTGGAGCGGAAGGCCAGAAGAAGCGAATCTTAACGCTTCTGGAGCCGTATACGCGGACTTCGCTGGAGTATTACGGCGATGTGCCAAGAGTTGATGAACTCGGAGGAATCCGCAAGTTTCTCAAGGATTATAGTAAACCGGAAGTATTTGATACCCTTTCAGGACATACACGCACGCATCCGCCGGGCGGTGTGCTTTTCTTATGGCATGTCAGTGGGCTCTTCGGGTACAATCTCATATCCGCATCTTTGATCACAATCCTTTTTACCGCGCTTACCGTGATACCGATCTACCGGCTTGCGGAGATGCTTTACGGCAAAAAGGTCGCGCGTTACGCACTCCTTCTTTTCCTGATTACCCCCAACTTTGTGATGTTCACCGGCACCTCAATGGACGGTCCCTTCAGTGTCTTCCCGATCTTGAGCGTCTACCTCTTTTATGTCGCACGAGAGCGAGAGACCGTACCCGATCAGAAATGGAATGAATTCCGTCCCTATAGTTTATTGACGGGGCTTTCGCTTGCACTCGGCATGTTTATGACGTATTCTACGGTCGTCGTCGGTGTGTTTTTGTGTGTTGTTGCCTTACTGGAGCGACAGCGATTCGCGCAATATTTGAAGGTGCTGTTGTTCGCGAGTTCCGGATTCATCGGATTTTACCTCCTGCTTTTTGTCCTGACGGGATTCCGGCCGATTGAAGCACTCTGGGCAGCTATCAAAAAAGACGAGACGGGCATGGGGAGCGGTTATGAGAGCATCGAACGTTATCTTCATCTGAGTTTTGCCAACCTATTTGCTTTCCTCATCGGCGTAGGGGTGCCAATTACAACTGTCTATCTCCGGCAGCTTGTCACAGCGATACGAGAGTGGCGGCAGAACGCGTTGGCATCCGAGCACGGAATCGGTGAACCCCGTACGCCTTGGATCCTCCGCCACGAAAACGCGGACACTTTTGTTATCGGTTTCCTAATTACACTCCTCTATTTTACATTCTCGACTTGGTTTACAATGGAAGTGGAGCGTATCTGGATTTTCATGGTGCCATTTTTTGTTATTCCGGTCGCCAAACACCTCACAGCGCGCCCAATCTCCGATCTCTATTGGGTCGCGGGGATACTCGTTACGCAGCTTATCGTCGGGGAAGTCCTGCTTTACACGTATTGGTAGGAGTAACCAGTGGCCAGTAACCAGTTAAAGACGCAAGCGTAACAGTGGATCAGTCACCAGTGACCAGTTAAAAGAGGTTTTCAATGGAGCGTCTCTTTCTGGTAACTGGAAACTGATAACTGATAAACTAATAATGCGGATTCTCTATGTCATTGATTCCATGACAAAAGACGGTGCCGAATCGCAGCTGCTCAAAACATTAAAGCGGTTACCGCCTGAACGGTATGAAGTATCTGTTGTGCTGAGCCGTGCTGAGGGCGAGCGCATCGCAGAACTCACGACACTACCGTGTGTCCGAGAGATAACCACGCTCGCTGGTGGCGACAAACGCAGGCATTTGCTCGAAAAAGCATTCGCACTCGCTGGTATTGTCAACGCTATTAAACCCGACATCGCACATAGTTGGCTGTGGTATTCTAATTTTCTCTGTGGACTTTCGCGGAGGTGTGGCTTTTGGCGGCAGGTCCCATTTGTCGCCTCACAACGCGGGGATTACCACGCCCGATACAGCAAGTTCAGGCTCTGGTTCACCGAAAAGGTCATCTATAATACTGCCGATGTCCTGCTGACGAATTCCGAACCGATTCAACGCTATCTCTGCCAGCAATATCCAGATAAGAATATTCATAGTATCCCCAACTTATTAGAATTACCGACTGAGGTATGGGCGCAGCGGAAACCGACACCTGAAACTGCGGAGAAGTTAATCGTTAGTGTCGGACGATTCGCACCCGAAAAGGGGCATCGGTATCTAATTGAGGCGTTAAATCTACTGAAACAACAAAATGTTACCTGGCGATGCACGTTTCTCGGTGAAGGTAAACTTGAGGCGGAACTCCGCGCACTCGTAGCAGAATATGGGCTTTCGGAACAGGTAGCGTTCCCCGGTTTTTGTGAAGATGTCTTTTCTGTACTGCTAACGGCGGATGTCTTTGTCCTCCCTTCGCTACACGAAAGTTCGCCAAATGCACTCATTGAGGCGATGGGAATCGGGATGCCGTGCATCGCATCAAATCTGGCTGGTATCGCAAACCTATTTGAAAATGAGGCGAACGGTCTCCGAGTACCAGCAAAGGATTCTGAGGCGTTGGCATCAGCACTGCAGCGGGTGCTAACTGCACCGGATTTTGCGGCGGAGTTGGGCAGAAACGCGCGCACAACCATTCAGCAGAAGTTCAACAGTACGGAATCTATGCAGAAATTGGTAGATATCTACGGGCAGCTTTTTCGGGGCAGCAGGTCCTAAACTGGTAGGAGGGGTTTGTAACTTTGATTGTCGTATGATGACTATCTACTTGATCGGAAACCCGTTTTTGACGAAGGAAAAAACGGAGCAAAAACCTAATAGCTAAAAAAAGGAAAAACGGAGCAGAAACCCAATAGCTAAAAAAATGACAAAATGGCATGCTGCCTACATTCAAAACGCTTATCGTGAACTAAAACGTGGCACAACACGAAAACAACTTGATACCCTGAATATTAAGGCTACTGGCAAGAGAGTCTTGGATGTCGGATGCGGACCGGGGAACCTCCTTGTCGCGCTCTCCACCGATGCACCGGAACTGCTCATCGGGGTGGATGTAGATGAGACATTCTTGATATTTGGGCGTTCTCAAGTCGAAAATTCAATAAACCCACCTGCCGCGGTTCCTATCTTACTACGTGCCTCACTCCCGATATTACCTTTCGCTGATGAAACCTTTGATCTCGTCACTTGCTTCCTCGTCATGCCACACGTCCCTGATGATAGATTTGCCTTGACTGAACTCGCACGCGTCCTGAAACCAGGAGGCACCCTCGCTATTTCCGGGCACGGATTCGGATTTCCACTCCGTTATCTTAAACGCTTCAGACTAAAACCGTTGCAGATGTATCTCGCCAGTCTGATTTATAGATGTACTGGGCAAAAGTGGATCCGGAACACACTCCAGAACGATAAGAAAGTTTGTGACTTCTTAAACACTATCGGGGTCGTACCAGAAATGCAGCACTATAATCAAAAAATCCTTGGATGTGTCGCGACTTATTGGATTAAGGCGATCAAGAGTGAAACCAATCCTAAAGCGATACAGTAGTAGGAAAACAGGGAAAATTTGCCACGGTTTAGCACAACCAATAGCAATCGCAACGCGATATAGCCGACTATAAACGCAGCGAGCATCCCTGCTCCCACGATGTATAGGGGTATAGTGGTGTCTCCAACATCTCGAATTTTCAGCGCAACTGCCCCAAGTATCGCGGGAATTGAAAGCAAAAAAGAGTATTCCGCAGCCGTTTTGCCAGGGATCCCCAAAAACAGAGCCAGCGAGATCGTCGTGCCGGAGCGGGAGATGCCCGGGGTAATCGCACAGCCTTGTGCAATCCCAATCAGCGGCGCGTGCCACGTCTTCAAACTTCCAGTTGAAGCATCAGAACTTCCCACACCTTGTTTGCGGAGGCGAGGCAATTGCAAAATAACGCCGGTGAGAATTAGCATGATGCTCACAAGCCGAACTTCATCAAAAAAAGATTCTAACTCCGTCTTGAACAGCACCGCGATAACACCGGTCGGAATGGAACCGAGCAGGATCAGCCAGATAAACTTGAGGTCGGTTGATGCGTTGAATCCCGCACTCGGCTTCCGCCAAAATTGAGTATTTGCAAGTGTAGAAACGCCACCGATTGCTAACTTCCCTATCGCTTCACGATATACGACAAGCACAGCCGCTAACGTCCCGACATGCAGCATCACATCGAAAAAGACGAGAGGTTCCTTCAGTCCAAGGAACTGTTGTGCCAAAACGAGGTGTCCTGAGCTGCTAATCGGTAGGAATTCGGTTAAACCTTGTAAAATGCCGAGAAGAATCGCTTCAAGAAGTGTCATGCGTTTATTGTAGCACTTAAGGTGCTAACTTACAAGGCTAAATATGGAAAACTCAGAGCCATTCAGTTCTCGGTTTTTTACTCCAATTTTAGACCCCCAGGCCCGGTAGGTGCGGTTTCCTAACCGCACCATAGGTGTCAATTTAGTGGATTTTCCATAGCCTCTTGGATTTTGCGAAAGGTTGTATTTTTACCAGTGCTTCTCTGAAAAGCACCCCCATTTTCAAATGAACGTTTTATGTCTTTCAAAGTTTTACGAAGTGCCGTTT
>CAZQIP010000116.1:0-10066 GCA_964593655.1 uncultured bacterium
GTGTCGTGTCTACGGTCTCTGGCGCGCTCGGCGGTAAAATCCTCAGAACTCGATTGAGGGCATTATACACTTCCTCAAAGTTTGATGTCAAGCGAAATTCGGCAAGCGCGCTGGCGCGTTTGAGAATGTCGATAACGTTGACATCACCGACTGCCAAGACAGCATCCGCAATGTCAGGCGTGTATTGCTGGGTCTGCGACAAGATGACGCGCAGGCGTTCTTTGATGAAACTGAGAACACTCGTTTTTGTATCTTCTACTAATGGAACCGTGTAGCACGCCATCGCCTTTTGGACAACAGCATCCAAAGAGAGTGGTAACTGCCGATCTTGAAGGATACGGATTGTGCCGAGGGCGTGTCGTCGTAGAGAGTACGGGTCTTGCGAACCTGTCGGACGTTCTTCTATACCGAAATAGCCGACGATGGTGTCGAGCTTGTCAGCGATGGCGAGCAGCGCGCCGACTTCAGTTTCGGGCAGCGGTGTATCTGCCCCGAGCGGTTGGTAGTGCTCAGCGATAGCGGTAGCGATCAGTTCAGGTTCCCCAGAATTGCGTGCGTAATATCTGCCGGTGATACCCTGCAAGGTTGGAAATTCGATGACCATTTGCGTTGTCAAATCTGCCTTACAGAGCCAAGCTGCACGCTCTGCATGCACAGCGGTGGTTTCTGTGTAGGAGGGGTTTGTAACTCCGATTTCCGTAGCGATGAACTTAACCAACGTCTTAAGCCGTTCCGCCTTATCTAAGAGTGAACCGAGTTTGGCGTGAAAGATAACCGCGCCCAGACGTTCAACTTTATCGGCGAGGCTGGTTTTCTGGTCTTCCTTGTAGAAGAACTCAGCATCGTTGAGTCTCGCGCGGAGAACGCGTTCGTTTCCGTGCTGAACACCGTCGAAATTTCCGTCCGTTCCGTTAGAGATCGTGATGAATTTCGCTGCCAATTCTGATGCGTTCTTCCACATCGGAAAATAGCGTTGATGCTTCTTCATCGCGGTAATCAGCACTTCAGGGGGTAGTTCCAGATGCGATTCACTGAAATTACCGACGATAGGTTGCGGGTTCTCTACAAGGTAGTTCACTGTATCCAGCAGTTCGTCGTCAAGCTTCGGGAGATTGCCCTCTGCTTCTAAAATGGATGCCACCTGTTTTTTGATCACCTCGCGTCGCGCATTGGGACAGACAATTACATCCACAGCACGCAATGCCTCTATGTATGTGTCTAAGTTCGCCGATGCCAAGGTTACCGGGGCGGGGTGCAGGGAACGGTGTCCGTATGTTACGCGTCCTGCGTGCGCGGCACCGTAGGTGCAGTTAACAACTTGATCGCCTAACAGTGCGACAAGCCATCGGATCGGGCGAGCAAAGCGAGCGAACGCACGCGGTTCTTCCGATCCGGTTTCCCAACGCATGGTTTTCGGAAAACGCAGTGCCTCGATCCATTCAGGGAGCAGCCCTTGCAATACCTCTCGCGCTGCAACGCCTTTTTCGAGTTTTGAGGCGGCGATGTATTCTCCACGTTCGGTTTCAACGATACGGAGTGCTGAGAGTTCAACGCCTTGCGTCTTTGCGAAGCCGATCGCTGCTTTTGTCGGTTCACCGTTTTCATCGTAGGCAATCCGTTTCGGCGGTCCCACGACTTCCGTCTCTTCGCTTTCTTGAAGCGTTTTCACGTCTTTGATACTGAGCGTGATACGGCGCGGTGTACCGAGTGTTTCAACTTCACCGAACGGGATTCTGTGGCTCGTAAGCAACTCGGTTGCGATTTCACGCAGCTGCGCAAGCACAGGTGGGACATAGCTCGCAGGTATCTCTTCCGTACCGATTTCAAATAGGAGATCGGCAGTTTCAGTGCGGTTAGAAACCACACCTACCGCGGTTGAGGTTGGTTCGATGCGGTTAGAGACGGGGGTTGATGCCGTGCCAAAACGTCCCATAAGTGGATGCTCTATCTCTTCGCGCTGTTTGACATACGCCCGGGCAATCCGTTGTGCGAGCCGCCGCACGCGTTCAATATAGCTCACCCGTTCTGTGACGCTAATAACGCCACGTGCATCTAACATGTTGAAAGTGTGCGAACATTTCAAGACGTGGTCGGTCGCGGGTAGCACTAACCCCGCATCTAAGCAGGCGTGCGTCTCCTTCTCATAAGTGTTAAACAGGTCAAAGAGCATCTCCACGTTTGCATGCTCAAAGTTGTAGGTGGAGTATTCCACCTCGCTTTGGCGGTGGACATCCCCGTAGTTGAGATGTTCGTTCCAACGGATCTCAAAAAAATCGTCAACGTCTTGCAAGTAGAGTGCGATGCGTTCAAGACCATAGGTTATCTCAGCACAAATCGGGTCGAGATCGATGCTTCCCATCTGCTGGAAGTAGGTGAACTGTGTGACCTCCGCGCCGTTCCACCAGACTTCCCAACCGAGTCCGGATGCACCGAGCGTCGGCGATTCCCAGTCGTCTTCGACAAAGCGGATGTCGTTTTTACGGGGAGAGATACCGAGACTATAAAGGCTCTCAAGGTAGAGGGGTAGCACATTCTCAGGTGCGGGTTTGAGGATTACCTGATATTGATAATATGCGCCGACACGGAAAGGGTTTTCGGCGTATCTGCCATCGGTTGGACGGCGGACAGGTTCTACATAGGCTGTCTGCCACGGTTCTGGACCGAGACATCGGAGGAATGTAGCGGGATTAAATGTCCCTGCACCGACTTCTATATCGCACGGTTGTTGGATGATACAGCCCTGGTCTGCCCAAAACTTTTCTAACGCTAAAATTATTTCTTGAAGTGTCATATCTGTTTTTCTTTGCACGCTCCGTTTTGAATTGATTGATGCGTATCTATTGTAACATAAACAGATTTTTTTTAGCAATAGATTTTGAAGACGTAAATTTTCATTGCGTTCCAAGAGAAAATATGGTATAATAGGTAACCAATTACCCATTTATGTTTAAGGAGCCGGGGATAATAGAAAGATCGTCTATGCGTGACAACGTACGTCTAAGAGAAATACAATACTATCGTGGTCCAAATGGTAGACAACCTTTTATTGAGTGGTTTGAATCCATCCGAGATAGAAACACGCGAAACAGAATTGACAAACGACTTAAACGGCTTGAAGATGGCAATTTGGGTGATTGCGAATCTGTGGGGGATGGAGTCTTTGAATTGCGTCTTCACTTCGGACCTGGATATCGCATGTATTTCGGTCAAATTGATAACAGAATTATTCTTTTCCTTTGTGGTGGGGACAAGACATCACAACGACGGGATATTGAACTTGCTAAATCATATTTGAGAGAATATACGGAGACACTCCGATGAGAGAAATGGGGAACTGGAACGAATACTTTATTGAACACCTTGCTAAAGACCGGGAGGCAGCGATTGACTATCTCCAATTGACATTGGAAGAATACCTTGTTGATGGCGATCTGCCCTTTTTTCTCAAGGGACTCCGGACCTTTGTAGAGTCTCAGGGTGGAGTTTCTGAACTTTCCAAACGCACCAATATTGAACCTAAAATATTCTCGGAGGTACTATCCGACAAGCACGCCCCACGATTAGACATGCTCAGGACTATTCTGAACGCGCTTGAATGCCGGCTATCAATTGAACCCCAAGCACGTGTAAACACCGGTCTTGAAACTGCTACTGATTCACCGTAAGTCTGAAAAGTTGTTTGCTGAAATAGGATACCCAAAAACTTCATTGTATGTCTGAATCTCGGATTTTGGCAGAAACATCTCAATGATATATTCGACTCTAAACAGAAGCCACGCTTGGATAATTTACAAAGCATCCTCTCTGGACTGGGATTTCAGATTCGATTAGAATTCGCTGAAAACTAACGACAATCCCTTAACTATCATCCCGCCGTTCATTTTGCATCCTATCAATAGCGGCCTATTTGTCCTGCTCAATTGCGATTTTCACTGTGTGTTTAGCATGTTCCAGCAGGATTTGCTGAAGTTGATAGTCTTATACCCTATTTTAACGGGTGTCGCCAAATATCATTTTAAGAGGGACCAATCCGGTTCGTCTTCTGGATCGCCAAGCGGACCGTGGGCGTTACGGACGATGCGGCGTTGTAGGTCATACCAATCCCTATAACTTGTCGCGGGTTGGAGTCTGTCATTGCGGGCATCCATCAGATTTGTGAGGGTGGTCTCCATCTCATCTGCCAACGCTTTGGATTCCGAGTTGTCAATGTTGTCAATGAGGTTATCCATCTGCAGTGGGTCTGATTCTATATCATACAGTATCCGTTTACCATCAAGCCAACGTGCGTAACTGTGCGTTTTTGTGCGAACACCGCGCCACTCATTACCATCTACGAGATAGTCGTAAGTTGCACCGAAGTTCATTGTCAAGACAGCATCCTGTTCAAAGGCATCGGTTTCACCACGCCAAGATGCGGAAAGATCGTAGCCTTCGACGGTTCGCGGTGGTTGGATACCACATAACCCACAGAGCGATGGGAACAGGTCTACGGGTGATGTGAGTGTGTCACAAGTGCGGTTGCTATCAAAAACGCCGGGGAGTCTCATGATGAGTGGTACTTTGATGGATTCCTCGTAAGGTTCGCGTTTTGCCCAGAAATTGATACCTTGTGCGCCGCCCTGCGTGCCGTGATCGGATCCGAAAACGAGCAGCGTGTTTTCGACGCGTCCTGTTTTTTCGAGGTACGCCATCAACTCGCCGAGCATATCGTCCACTGTTAGCACCATGGCGAGATAGTGCCGGTAAATATTCAACGACTGTTCCCGAACCGAATCTGGAACGTTTTCTGGGAGTTGGAGTTCGGTGGGAAGGCGGTCGTAGTATTCCTTCGGGGCAAACGCGTAAGGTGTTGAGTGTGCCTGATGTGGGGAGATAAACAGACAGAACGGCGTATCATCCTGCACATCATCCATGAACTGGAAGGCGTATCGGTTCAGCGCGTCGGTTTCGTAACCCTCCCATCTTTCGTTCCGCCAGTCTTTATCGAGGTTCACTGTGCCGTTGAAATAATCCGTGTGGAAGTTGTAGCCGCGCCAGTGTTGGAAACCGAGGCGATCGCGTCCTTCAGGGACATAGTCGCGTCCGCCGATTTCCGGGAACGAACCGGTGTGGAGATGCCATTTACCGACCCACGCTGTCCGATAGCCGTTTCGGTTGAAAACGTCGCCGAGTCCGATTTCATCGTGTCGGGTTTTGACGAAGTTGATGAGGTGCCCCGTCGTCTGCGGATGCCGTCCGGTGAGTAGCATGGAGCGGTACGGCGTGCAGACCGGGGCGGTGGCGATTGCGTTTGAGAAGACCGTGCCTTCCTGTGCAAGCCGATCAATATGTGGTGTTTCAATTTGTGTGTCACCGTATACGGGTAGTGAGCAGGTACGAATTTGATCTGCAAGGAGATAAACGATGTTGGGTTTGTTTGTCATGTTAATAGTTCCTGCGTGCGATTAAACAGACCAAAGATATTTCTATGGTTAAAGCCGATCAAATTCATCTGGTGTTAATCCTGCGTGTCGTAGAATAGTCCGCAATGTTCCGATCCGGACTTCACGGTGATTCGGAACTATCACCGTCCGAACTTCACTTTCACTTTCACGGACAAATTTTACATGACTGCCGCGTTGATGAACTATCGCAAACCCTGCTTTTTCGAGTTTGCGTTTAATCTGCCGATAGGGAAGTGGCTTCATTAGAACCGATGTTAACCTCAAATTTGCGAATCTTTGGCATCACGGTCGGACGAGGCGGCTCGAAATAGAGTTCTAATGCCTCTCTAAGGTTGTTAATTGCATCGTCTTCACTTTTGCCTTGACTGGAAACATCCACTTCCAAGCACTGCGCAATAAACCACTTGTCTTCTTGCGTAATGCTTGCCGTAAAAGTCTGCATCTTCAC
This sequence comes from uncultured bacterium, assembly GCA_964593655.1. Lineage (GTDB taxonomy): Bacteria > Poribacteria > WGA-4E > WGA-4E > WGA-3G > WGA-3G. Next base: position 5,893 of record CAZQIP010000116.1, read on the forward strand.
GATTTGTCTCCTATACCTGTAACTGCTAATTTAAGGATTTTTTCTGTAGTTTACAGCAGAAATGTTGGGTTTCACGACGTTCAACTCAACCTACGCTGCTGTAGGCATTTTAGAACTGTAAACCCAAACTCACCCGATGTGCTTGTTGTAGCCGTCCGAAATCGGCATAAGCATAGTCGAGCGCGAGCAACCTTTTGCCGAGCGTCAGATGGATACCCAAACCGAGGGTGAGCCCCTCCTCATCGTCCCGCCAATCTTCGCCCAACCGAAATTTGTAGCCGCCGCGAATCGCCGCCATCTTTTTAAACCAGTACTCCATACCGATGTTCAACCGTTCACTGTTGTCGTTCGGATGGTTCGCATCAAGCGCGAGCGTGAGCAGATTATCGCCAGTGTCAATGATATCATAGGCGATACCGAGTCGAAAATTGGAGGGCAGCGGGAACTCAATAGTCTCTAACGCCGCTTTCCGTGCCGGATTCGTTGTATCTGGAAACGGACGGTAGTCTGATGTCCTTGGATCACCGGCTATTTCGGATCCGCTTTCCAGATCGGGACCGCTGAAACGCATCTCCGGTCCGAAATTTGAGAAACACATCCCGATACGTAGACTCCGCCACCCGGTATGGTATAGCGTTCCGACATCAATGGCAACACCGTTAGCACTCTCTCGATGGATCTGCTGGTGGATGTATTTGGCGTTGATACCGAAGGAGAGTTTAACGCCGGATTCTTTCGCATAGAGTTCCCTGGCGAACGCCAAAGAGACGGCGGTGTCATAAGCCGAATACCAGAGCCCCGTGCCATCGGGTTTTGCGAGCGTGGTGATCTCCGTGTCAGGAACATTGAGGAATGTGACGCTTGCGCCCAAGGTGCCGACGTTCTTTATCGGGGTGGCGAACGCGAGATAGTTGTAGCGGACATCGGCGAGCCAGAATATTTGTGTGTCTGAGAAACTGGTTTTTTCGAGTTGGCTTATCCCAGCTGGGTTCCAGTAGATACTGGTTACATCGTTGGCAAGCCCGCCAAACGCGCCACCGAGACTGTCAACTCGCGCACCGGGACCGATTTTCAGAAACTGGGCACCCGCTGTGCCGACATTGGTTGTGGCATGACCGGGAACAACCCACAGTGCCAGAAGTAAAAATAAAAGCGTATAAGTTATATATCGCATGTGGTTCTCCTGTTATCGAATAATAGCAAATCTACCGATTTTGTTGCCGACGACTGTGTCACGCTCGTCGCGGGCTTCAACATGATAGATATAGACGCCGCTTGCGAGTGCTTGATTGTAGCGATTAAGGAGTTCAAAAGATGCTGTTCCCCCCTTGTCACCTTGTAACGAACGGTCATCTGGAGCGACATCGGGATGATAAGGGGCAGCACTTTCGTGTTCGATTGTCCGAACTAATTCACCCGCTAATGTATAGATCCGGATGGTACACCGCGGCGGCAGATGTGTGAAGAATATCTTATCCGTCCCTTCCGAGAGTACTGCCCTATTCGTGACGAAATAAGGGTTGGGCACAACACGGATTTTTCCGAGATCGGCTTCAATATTTTCAGCGTCCAGTGTCTCTTCCTTTGTTGTCAAAAGGAACTCGTCGCCATCCCGTGGCGCGCTGATACCCCCCATCTCAACAGTGAAGACATCGCCAGCGGAGATATCCTGATTCGGATCTCTGATATAGACGTATCCGCCTCGGATGTAAATTCGGAAGAAATCGGGTGTATCCGCACGGACGTATTCATCACGCCAGCCTGAGCCCGTCAGGATCGCGTATCCCTCGGCACGTTGGTCGCTGAACTGAATTTCTTCACCCGTGTCTTCGTCTACCACCTTGACGTGTGTATCATCAGTAAACGTGATTGAATATGTATGCGGACGGTAATACGTTGACCACCAGACATTGGGCCATGTATTCTCACCAAAGCCGGGGGATTGAATGTCCACCGCCCAATCTGTCACTGAACCTGCTGTCAGTTTAACGTCAAGAATCGGGTTTTCGCCTGGAGTACCGTAAGATACATCGGCTCCTGTTATCTTCAGGACAATGCCGTCAAACATCGGCGAGAGGACTTCAACGGCTTCTTGATGCTCGGGGTCATACCAGTCAAAAAATTGTTGATCGACGACGGTTTCGTTTGTCGTCGTGTTAACAATTTCATAAGAGGGGGGTTGATACCCGGGACCTGTAATATACGCCGCCGAATCTATCTGTTTTGCACCGGACCAGACAATTTTATATTCGTGTCCTGTGACCTTGTTCGGGGCAAGCACCAACGGTTCAACGGTAACGCTGCCCTGTCCGTGTTGTTCTATATCAGCAGTCGGTTCTCGGTATCCAGCCGGTTGCGCACGCGGCACGACATGGACCATCGTCTCAATCTGGCTACTCTCCATCGCAACCAAACCCGCTTTAGGGTTGCCTGTGTCGTAAGAAGTGACGGCGTAGGTGTATTCGAGTCCGTTGGTGAGTCCTTCATCGGTATAAAAATTCTTGATGCCTGCGTCTTCACCGAGTGCCTGCGAAGGTGTGGAAACGACGCGGAAGATGTCGCCAGCGACAGGCGGTCCTGAGGGACCATCGGAAATCTGTACGTAGAGTCCCCCAAAATAGATGAGGGTACCCGAACGGTATGTGCCATCAGGATAAGGCTCAAAAGAATCCGGATCTATGACGACGTAACCCCCGCCGTCAAATGCCGGATTGTAAGCCATGACCTCCCAAAGTGTTGTGTTGACGACTTCAAAGGTTGTGCTGGCGTTGAATTTGATCATATAGACAGCACTTTTGAAGAAACTCCCGTAGAAAGGTTCATCGCCCATGTTTTCAATGACCGCATCTGACTGCTTACCGACGTGCGACACTGTGAAGAAATTACCAGTCGCGCTCGGTTTGTCGAACTCCATCAGCATTGTCCAATCCTCAACAGGATCGCCGGTGGATTCGTCGTAAGAGACATCGCGCCTATAGACCCGATACCCTTCAAAGATTTTTTCTGGATCGGTTACGTCAATGTATTCTTCAATACGCTTACCGACACCATTGTCAACCCAACGTCCTTCGCTCTCCCAGACGAGGGTTACCTGTTCATCAGCAGGGTAAGCCGTTACGAGCGGGGAGGGCGGTGGGGCGGGTGCGACGTAGCCATCGTCATACAACTTCTGTGCCCAATCGGCAGATGCTTGTAAACCGGCGAGCCCTTCACCGATCGCGACTGCGATAATAACATTGAACGCATCTCCGGGGGCAAGTGATTCAATGGGCCCATAAGACTGGACGAAGCGTTGATCGTCGTAATTTGCGGGGAGCGGTTCGACACCAGGCGTACTAATTAACGCGTATATCTCCGCGTCGGTTGATGGATCTGTGGATATGGTAATCCGTTTGTGTGCCGTGAAAGGGATTTTTGCGGCAGCATCCGCTGGGTTATCCCCTCTGTAGGCATCCAACACCCGTAAACCTATATACCCCGGCGCGGAGGCGTTGGAGTATCCGTAAGAAAGATAACGATTCGGATGGTCCACAGGGTTGAGTGCGTCCGGCGTCTGGTCGAGTGCGACGAAGTCATCGGCGGAGTAACTCGCCGTCCCGGTTTCGTTACTGGAGACATCTACATCGTAACGGAACGCCATAAATACGTCTTCAAGCGTGTCACTACCGACATTTTTGACGTTGTATTCGAGGATAAAAAAGTCATAGAGCGGTGCGTAACTCCATTGGAACCCGTTGACTTCAAGTTCTAATCCGAGAATCGTGCCTTTATTTGCATCAGGGTTCGTATCAGAGCATTTGAAGAAAATGGACTGACTTGTCGGTGTGTCTTTTGTCGTCACCCCAGGTTTGTTTGAGATGACTTCCGGGACATCATCGGTGGGCCAAATTTCGCTTTGTCTACCGTCTGCTTCGGAGACAGCGACCTCACCGCCTTTCTTGGCACCGATCCATATATCGCCCTCATAGATATAGGAATCGTTCGTTCCTGCGGGCCACCAGCCTGACGGGTTTGCGACAGGGTTACTGGGATACCCGACGACTGCAGTGTTAAAAATAGCAGACGATAGATTGCCTACGTCAAGTGCTTTCCAATCCACTTGCGCACTGGCTGGTAATGTGGCGAGTGCTAAAATTGTGGATAGGAATAGTGTATATCGTAATAATTTCATAAT
>CAZQIP010000117.1:0-4922 GCA_964593655.1 uncultured bacterium
ATATGAATTGCTCGGCGGCAAATCCCACGACAAAATACGCATGTACGCCAACGGCTGGCCCAGAAAAGGAAATACCCCCGAAGGCATCTTCGAAGGCGTAAAACAGGTCGTAGATCAGGGCTATACAGCCTTAAAATTCTACCCCTTTGGCGGCGAACAAGTCGCAAAAATCGACCGCATAGAACACGGCGTCGCACTCGTAGAAGCCGCGCGAGAAGCCGCAGGACCGCAAATCGAAATCGGCATTGACATACGCGCGCGGTTAAACATCTGGAGTGCGCGCCGGGTCGCACAAGCACTCGAACCATACAACATCGCCTGGATGGAAGAACCCATCTTATGGGACAACCCCGAAGCCCTCGCCCAATTTGCCCATGAAGTGCGCGTACCCATTGCAACGGGCGAACAACTGTACACCCGATGGGGATTCCGCTCATTATTAGAACTGAACGCCGTGGGCATCATCCAGCCGGACATCTGTCACGCAGGCGGCATCACCGAACTCAAAAAAATCGCGGCAATGGCCGAAACATATTACGTAACCGTAGCCCCGCACAACTCCAACGGACCGATCTCCACCATCGCCAGCCTGCACCTGGACCTCTGCATACACAACAGCCTGATGCAGGAAATATTCCTATCCTCCATCGGCCTCTACAACGAAGTCCTCACACAACCCATCGAAGTAATCGACGGCCATTGCGTACCACCCGAAGGACCTGGCTGGGGCGTAGATTTGAAAGCAGATGTCATAGCAAAACATCCCCCCAAACCATTCACGCCTATAGAATCAGAGCCTTATGTAGAATTTTGATAATCTACTTTCCACAGGAGAAACCATGGCAATACAACTACCCGAAGGCCCTTTTAAACCGAACTGGGAATCGCTCTCAAACTATCGCGTCCCCGACTGGTATCAGAACGACAAATTTGGCATCTTCATCCACTGGGGCGTGTATGCGGTCCCCGCATTTGGAAGCGAATGGTACCCCCGCAACATGTATCAACAAGGCGCCAGAGAATTCGCCCATCACAAAGCGACCTATGGCGAACACAGCAAATTCGGATACAAAGACTTCATCCCCATGTTCAAAGCGGAAAAATACGACCCCGACCACTGGGCAGACTTATTCCGCAAAGCTGGCGCCCGCTTTGTCGTCCCCGTAGCCGAGCATCACGATGGATTTGCCATGTACGACACCGACCTATCGGACTGGTGCGCGAGCAAAATGGGACCCAAACGCGACCTCATTGGCGAACTCGCCGAAGCCGTACGCAAACAATGGCTGATATTCGGATTATCGACCCACCGCGCAGAACACTGGTGGTTCATGGATGGCGGGATGCAATTTGACTCCGACGTACAGGACGGACAATACGCGGGCTTATACGGACCCGCGCAGCCGAGAGACAGCCAGCCCAACGAAGAATTCTTAGACGACTGGCTCGCGCGCACCTGTGAACTCGTCGATAAATACCACCCGCAAATCGTATGGTTTGACTGGTGGATACAAGAACCTGCTTTCGCGTCTTACGTACAGCGTTTTGCAGCCTATTATTACAACCGCGGAGCCGAATGGGACCGCGGTGTCGCAATCAATTACAAACACAGCACCTTTCCCCCAGAAGCCGCAGTTTACGACATAGAGCGCGGACAATTAGACGACATCAACCCCCTCTTCTGGCAAACCGACACCTGCGTAGCGAGAAAATCCTGGGGATATATCGAAGAAGAAAGGGGATACAAAAGTGCCTCGCAACTAATCGGCGACCTCGTGGATATCGCGAGCAAAAACGGCGCACTCTTGCTCAACGTGGGACCGCGCCCCGATGGCACCATCCCCGAAGAAGAAGAGGCCCTATTGCTCGCAATCGGCAAATGGCTCACCGTAAACGGCGAAGCGATCTATGACTCGCGACCCTGGAAAGTATTTGGCGAAGGCCCGACAGAAGTCACAACCGGTTCATTCACCGACACAAAGCGACAGATGTTTAGCGAACGCGACATCCGCTTTACCACGCGAGGCGATGTGCTCTACGCAACCGTATTGGCAATACCCGAAAAAAACGAAGTAACGATCCAATCGCTCGGATCTTCCCTACGTCTGCTAACCAAACCAATCGACAAAGTCGAACTATTGGGAGCAGGATCGTTAAAATGGTCGCAAACAATGCGCGGATTAAAAGTCCAACTCCCCGCAGAAAAACCATGCAACCACGCGCTCGTCTTAAAAATTACGCCAAAATAGGCGTGCCTTGTGACCGCACGCTTGCGAAAGAACTGGGGAATAATATTGCGTTGCTTTGTTGGCGATAATTCCACGGAAACATCATAGAAAAGATCAGCTTGTCCTATACATTATGAGGAGAAGCGATGTGGTATTACCAGAAAAGTTACAAACAGATCGGACCAATTGACTCTGATGAGATGGAAAAGCTGATTAGAGGTGGTCAGGTCAGTCGGAGTACAAAGGTGTGGAGAGAAGGCATGGCAGATTGGCAAATAGCAAATCAAACCGAACTGCGAGAGATATTCCCGGAGAGCTTGCCACCACCAATTGAACCACCACCTGTAGCTGCCGCCTCCCAAGTTGATGATGCGAAGCGTCTGAATACATGGTTTATGGGCTGGTGGATCTGCTGCGTTTGCGTTGTAGCTATACAGCTAATGTTAATCGCAGTAGCTACATCGCCGGGATCCCTACCGTTGTTCATCAAAGCCACTGTTCTTATAGCACTGGTCGTGGCTCCTGTGTCTGCGTTGGTGTTTTATCTCCTTATTATACGCAAACTGTGGTCCCTAATCCCGGCTAACGAAGCGAAGACAACGCCAGGCAAAGCAATTGGATTTCTCTTCATACCGCTTTTCAACTTCTACTGGCAATTCATTGCAATTTATGGTCTTGCCAAAGCTCTCAATATCGAGATTCTCAAAACTCCAATTGAGAACAAAAAGGTCACTGAGGCTCTCTGTTTAAGCGTCTGCATCACAGCTTTAGCGATTTTTGGGGCACTATTGTTGCATTGGGTGGGAGATTGGATCAATGATCGCTGGATCCGTGCGTTGGGATACGTACTTATGATGGACATTTTTCCTCTTGCTCTATTTGTGTTTAATATAATCCTTCTGAAGCAAATGAAGAACGCTGGTATAGCACTAATTCAGAAACAATAGAAGGAGAAGTGATGGCAAAGATAGAGAAGATAGATTTCCGTCTGCTGGATGCCTCCATAGAACTTGACGCATTGGAAGAACACTTACAACTCATTGAAAATCAGATGGAACTCATCCAGAAGACAGCACGGCGTGAGTTTGACACATATATTCAACAAAAGCACCTGAACCAACATGATCCAGAATGGCACAGTGCCTGGCAGAATTACAACTATCGTATTGATTCCCTCCCAAGATTTTTCCGAGGGCCTTTCCTTGTGGCACTCTATGCAGTGTATGAATCTATTGTCACTGAAATAGCCCGTTTAATACAAGTTAAACAGTCCCAGCAGATCAATATCAATGATCTCAGAGGTGATTTCTTGAAAAGAGCTAAGAGATACTATAAACACACTCTGAAATTCGATCTCTATTCAGACGAAAAGGTATGGCAACAGGTCAGAATGCTATCTATACTCAGAAATGTCTTTGCACACGCGAATGGTCGCCTGGACATGCTCAATGAAAGATCGAGAACGATCATTCAAAATCGGGCGCAACAGAATCTTGGAATATCAACGTACGACGGTTACGTAATATGTGAAGCAAACATAGTCGCTGATATATTCAGTGCTGTGCGTGATTCTCTGGAAGACCTGATTGAAAGATATAAGCACTGGGACGACCAAAATGGGCACACATAGCTCTCTGGGACGGAACTACCGCTCAGCATTAGGCGATAAAGAAGAATAAAAAGCTTATCTCAAGAAGTCACAAAATGGTAAATATAAAGAGAAGTCAGGCGATGAAACAATCTATGACAAACTGGCTGTGGCTGCTATGCGCTGTAGTTCTCGTATGCGTCAGAGCGAATTTGGCGAATGCTCAAACAGCACAAGAGATTGCCAAGAAAGCTTTCGATTCTACTGTGCTGTTGGTCATGGAGGATGCAAACGGCCAATCGCTCTCCCTTGGCAGTGGTTTTTTCGTCCGTGACGGAGAGATTGCCAGCAACCTGCATGTCGTCGAAGGGGCGGTGCGCGGATATGCAAAGCTGGTTGGCCAGAAGACAAAGTATGACCTTAAAGGCATCACAGCAGTTGATTCCGAACGGGATCTGGTAGTGCTCAAGATTGTATCCACTGGCTCGCCGGTGCTACCCCTTGGTAACAGTGACGCCGTACAGGTTGGAGAATTTGTGTACGCCGTAGGCAACCCTCAGGGATTAGAGGGCACGTTTTCGCAAGGAATCGTGAGCAGCATCCGCGAGGTTGGCACTGACAAGCTTCTCCAGATCACGGCTCCTATCTCACCAGGTAGCAGCGGTGGCCCTGTATTAAATTCAAAGGGAAAAGTCATCGGTGTTTCAGTGGCGACCTTTAGGGGAGGACAAAATCTGAACTTCGCAATCCCAGTGAACTATCTGAAGGTCTTGCTTGAAAAATCTGGGCCTGTGAAGCCACTGTCACAAGCTAAACCCACCAAGTCCAAACGGTCAATATTGTCAGGCCTGGGCGATAAAAATTCAGAAGGTGTTATAGGAACTCAATTTGTTTGGAAGTCTTTTGTCGACTATGATATGATCTTTCCATATAATGGGCGATATTCATTGTCTCTGAGAAATCAACTACGTGAATCTGTTAAAAACGTTTATATGTTGGTAGTATTCTATGATTCACAGGGCAGTCCTCTTGATGTCAATGTCGTCAGGTATTCAGGATTGATTCCAGCAAATTTAGCCAAACGTGTCTCTGGGCAAACTGATGGT
>CAZQIP010000118.1:0-39178 GCA_964593655.1 uncultured bacterium
GTTTGGAACCGCACCGGGTATACACCAGGAACGCCACAGTTCTCCAAACCAAATTATCGAATTATTTTTTGAAACTTCATACAAAAAACTTTTAGTTAACAGTTAGAGAAGTTTTCTGTGGAAACCTTCAAGGAGAACGGAACTGTTCCAAGAACCCTCTTAACTTATAACTTATAACTTATAACTTATAACCATTCAATGCCCTGTGCTTTGATAGCGCAACACGCCCCATCGCCAGAACAGCATCGTAACACCCAGAAAAAGGAACCCCGCGTAAGGTGCTAATTGCACACCGATCGGTGAAACGCCAGAAGACGAGACTTTTTCCAATAGAAAAAGGGACGGAAAATAGTTAACACACGCCAGTGGAATAATAAAAGTAAAGAAATGTCGAAACCACCACCGATAAATCGAAAACGGGTAGCTTCCCATGAAAACGCCACCATTTGTGAAAATATTAATGATCTCTATGGATTGGACAGTCCAAAAACAGCTTGTCGCACCAATGACGAAAAGTCCGATAAAAAAGCAGGTACCGCTTACCAATGAAACCAACAGAAATCCAACCTTGCCGAGTGACCAAGAGATATCTAACTGCAAGTTCGCAATCAGCAGCACGGCTAATGCTTGTGCAATCCTACCGAGCCGCCGGAGTAGAAATTCATGCGCAAACACTTGATAAAAGGTCCCAAGCGGACGGACAAGCATTGTATCAAATTCTCCGCGCACAACGTTTCTCTGAAAGACATCAAAGCCTCTTCCCATCATTTCAGCAACAGCAAAGCAGATACCAATCATGCCATAGAGAAACCCGACTTCCCACAGACTCCATCCGGCTAACTCTTTGAAACGGTTGAAGAGCAGCGCAATCATGAAAAAATCGATAACAGAAACGCTCGCTTGGGCAAAGAGATCAAAAATAAACGATACCCGATACGCCATCTGTGATCGGATACGCAGCTTAACAAAATGAAGATAAAGCGAAAGATGGTGCATATTTCGGAAAGCCTACTAACCGCCCTGGATGACGAGCCGAGAAAATCCACGTCGTAAAAGAATCCGCCCTAACCCAACGAAAAAGACGACCCAGATCATCTGTTTGCCTATAGCCACCCAGGCTTCAATACCTGTAATCTTACCCAGATAGATACTAAACGGGATATCAATTAAACCCCCAAACGGCAGCCATGCCGCGATGTGTGCCAACCATTCCGGCCATAACGCAATCGGAACCAACATACCGGAAAATAAGGTGATGATAGAATAAGATAGCCCAGAAATGCCTGTTGTATCCAACGTCCAAAACGCAGAACTAAAAATGGCTATCGTGATGGCAGCACTCATGAAAGTCGCAAGCACCATTGAAACTGCAAACGCCACTAAAGTCGTTGGCTGCGTCGGGAGCGCAACCGTGAAGAAGATAATGCTAATAAGAAAGGTCGGAAGGCCCCGCATGAATAAGTAATAGCAGGCTCTACCACATTCATCCGAGAACCAATATGCATGGAAATCTACCGGTTTGGTTAATTGGAGCGCAACGCTACCGTCTTTGATCGCGTTCGTAACTTCAGAACGAGCCCCCCAGAACGGCATAAGCATAAAAAAAACCTGACACAGAACAAAATAGGTGATAACTTCATCCAGGGTCAGAGGTTGTGGTGCCGTGCTCACTTTATAGAAAGCAGTATAGACAAAAATATGCACCAACAAAAAAAAGAAATTGGTGGTCAAACCCGCAAGGTTCGCAACCCGATATTGCATCCGCTTTTGGAATGACTTCGCCACAAACGCCAGATAAACATGAAAGGTCAGATAGACGGATCTCATCCCTTCGCAGTGTTGAGGGCAGCGATAGACACTGATTGCCCCTTCTCTGAGGATGCGTAAATACCGTCAAGCATCTGCATCAGCATGATCCCTTGTTCCGCTGAAGAGATAGGGACTTTTCCATCCACTATGCACGCCACAAAGTGCTTTACCTCTTCGTCAAAACCGTTAATCGAAGGCGCGTCAAGTGGTTTATCCACCTCCTTACCGTTTTCTTCCGTGTAAAGCGTAAACGGGTTGAGCGTCGCGCCTGCTTTCGTTCCAGCGATTTTAATGTAATTATCGCCCGGTAGGTTCAGGGACCAAGTTGTTTCGAGGATAATGGTCGCGCCGTTTTCAAACAGGATTTGCGCGAAGGTCCCATCGTCGACATCGTATTTAACGTCGTCTGGCACAAGATGCCCGAAGTGAGCGTACGACGTGCCCATAACCTCAACCGGCCTTGGAGAGTTCATCAACCACCAGATACAATCTAACGCATGAACACCAATATCAATGAGCGCGCCACCGCCAGAACGTTCTCTATCCACAAACCAGCCTTCTTTACCGATCGGAATGCCACGGCGTCGGACATACGCCGCTTTACCGAAATAAACATCACCGAGTTCGCCTGCTTTAACAAGCTGCTTGAGTTTCTGAGAACTCCCATCGAACCGCTGCACGAGAGCGTACATTAAAGTCTTACCATTTTCGGCAGCTGCATCCGCCATAGCCTTCGCTTCTTGCGCGCTCCGAGCCGGAGGTTTTTCGCATAGCACGTGCTTACCGGCGTTCAACGCATCAATAGAGATAGGCGCGTGGAGAAAATTCGGCAGACAGACACTCACGGCGTCAATGTCTGTGTTCTCCAACATCTCTAAGTGATTGGTGTAAGTATGCGGTATGTTATGTTGTGCTGCTACCGCTTGGGCATGCGTCTTGTCTAAATCGCAGACAGCGATGACCTCGGAACGCGGATCGGCGGTATAGCCTTTGAGATGCTGCATCCCAGGCCAACCAAGACCGACGACTGCCGCGCGGACTTTCGTTCTTTGATGTCGCACAAGGCGTGCTCCTTTCTCATTCCCCCCTGATAAGGGGGGTTAGGGGGGTTGTCTTCGGACAAGTGTTCATTTATTTTCGCATTTTACTACAACTGAAGGCTGATGGCTGACGGTTTCCGAAAGCCAATAACTATTCGTGACGCAGTGCCTCTGTCGGTGTAAGACCAGCGGCTTTGTTAGCTGGGTACAGTCCAAAGAATATTCCGATTAAGGCAGAAACGCTAAACGCAATCAACGCAGCTTCAATAGAGACGATGGCAGGCCAACTCGCCTTCATGAGCTTTGAAATAATCAAACCGGAAACGGAAGCAAGGCTGCTTCCGATGAAAATGCCGATCAGACCGCCGCAAACGCTTAAAACAATCGCTTCAATCAGGAATTGGGTCAAGATGTCGCGCCGTCTCGCACCGATCGCTTTACGTAACCCGATTTCGCGCGTCCGTTCCGTCACAGAGACCAACATGATATTCATGATCCCGATGCCACCAACGAACAAGGCGACACTCGCAACACCGCCGAGGAGTACCTGGACAATCCGACTGACATTGCCTACCTGTTTTATAATCTGTTTCGCCGTGAAAAATTCAAAATATTTTTCGTCGCCGTGTAGCTGCCGCATAGCGACTTTGATCTCCGCAACTGCCTGTTCAACCTTATCGTAACTTTCGGCTTGACAAAATAGGTAGATCCAACCTTTATGTCGCCCAATAAAACGGACCCTCAACGTGGTAATCGGAATAATCACACGGTTGTCCCACCCTTCACTCGCCATACTATTGCCTTTCTCCTCCATAACGCCGATGACGGTGAACCGCTCTTGTCCGATTCTGAGCTCGAGCCCGATCGGATCCCGCATCTGAAACAGGTCTTTATGAATCTCTGAACCGATCACACACACCGGATCTCTCCGCTCAATATCGTTCTCAGTAATGAAACGCCCAAATTGGACGTACCAGTTATTGGCTTCTGGGTAGAACGGCGTAACGCCTTGCACATCAAGCGACTGATTAACGTGTTTGTGCGATACAGGAAGGTTCATTCCCGATTGCGCTGTCGCCAGTTTAAGAGAAGGACAGTTATCAACGATAAAGTCGAGATCCTTGTATTCAATATATTCCGGGTGTTTATTTTCGATATACGATCCATCTTCCCGCCGAATCGCCTCTTTCCGAAAGCAGACGATCATACCCGCACCCCCGATCCGTTCTAATTCAGCGAGCATGAGGTGTTCGGCACCCCCACCGACTGAGACAACCGCAACAACCGCAGCGATACCAATAATGATTCCGAGTGTTGTTAGCACTGACCGTAACTTGTTACGCCGTAGTGCTGCCAAACCGACGCTAACGCCTTGTGTAATTTGCATAGATTTTTTAATAGTTGTCGGTTATCAGTTTTCAGTTAAAGAAGTTCGTAAAGTCCAGTAAAGTGTAGCTAAAGTTGAGAACTCTATAAAGTTGCTCTCACTGCAAGGCATTCACAACTTTAGAACACTTTAGCACACTTTGAAACTGTAGCACACTTTGAAACTTTAGCATACTTTCTAACATTGATGACTGACAACTAATAACTACTCCGGTTTCATAGATTCGCCATGCAACAAGAATGCGCGGATATCGTAACGCCCAGGGCGTTCAATTGGTAGATCGCCGCTCTCGATCATCAAATCAAGCGGGTTCGCATGCGTCCGCAACGGCAATTGAACCACTTCATGCATACGGGCGGATTCATAGATTGCCATAATAATCTCAACAGCCGCGCGCCCATGTTTCGCTTCCCCGCGGTGTTCGGGGCCATCTTCAATCCACTCGACGAGTTCTGCTGCTTGAGCAACGTGTTGGTTCGTACCATCGGACGGGCGTTCTTCCCATTCGGCGGCTTTATTGTTCAGAAGGCGAACGCGCCCTTCCGTCACATCCGCGATGCCGTCTGTACCGTAGACGATGCCGCCTTGGTAATTCGGTCTGCCGATTTCTTGCAAAAGCATACCGATGCAACCGTTCTCAAATCCGACAACGCCGGCACTCCGATCTTCAATCTGAATATCGCGTTCATAACGCTCAGTTTTGCGTTCAACATTTCCAATCACCCATGTCGGCGCGGGATCGCCGAGGACGTAGCGCATCATATCAAACAGGTGTGAGCAGTCATTCAATAAACCCTGGCCCCCGTGACAGACAATCTGCCGCGGTTCACCGATGGCACCATCGGCGATTAAGTTTCGGGCATCTGTCCATGCGGAGTTGAACCGCCGTTGATGGCCAATGACGACCTTCACATCCGTCCGCCGGGCAGCAATTAACATCTCATCACACTCACCTAAATTCACACCCATCGGCTTTTCACAGAGGACAGCCTTTGGACTCCGCGCACACGCCGCGATCGTCATAGGCGCGTGAAGTTTATGCCACGTCGCGACGCTCACAATGTCAAGGTTTTCGCTATCCAACATCTCGCGCGCATCCAAATAACAGTTTTCCGCCGGAACACCGTAGGTGTCCGAAAACTTATCAAGTGCCGCTTGAATTGGGTCGGCGAGTGCGACGATCTCTGTCTGTTCGACACCTTGATAGCCGCGGGCGTGGGCATTCGCAATACCACCACATCCAATAATTCCAACGCGATATTTAGAGGTTGCCATATTCCTACTTCCTATTTTCGAAAAAAATTAAATTGTTTGTTACCTTTCCACAAGAAATTACGTATTAGTTGTCATATTTTTATACAATTATCAAAGATGAGGAAAGTATAAATGAGTTTCCTTATAGCACTCGCTGTCATCTGGGTTAACGTGCTTGTCCGGTTTTCCAGACATTCCTAAGTCCAGTCAGTGTTCCAAAAATTACGCAATCATTCATCCGCCGGTAGGCGTGGTTTTGTAACCGCGCCTGCCTAATGGATTCTACAACAAGCGTCATAAAAGGCTACCATGCTTAGTCCATAGTAGCCTTTTGCATATAAGGCATCTTGGGGATGACTGGCTAATTGCCGCTCGTCCCTTCACCCAGATGCGACGCGACAATGACTAAATCCTGAATATTCACCGTACCGTCACCGTTTATATCCCCTTTAAGGTCTTCACCAGACTCGCCCAATTGACCAGCAACAAGCACCAAGTCCTGAATATTAACAGTTCCATCGTCGTTAACATCCCAAGGAGTCGGCGGTGGTTCTATAGTGGTTGTGGTCGTGGCTTCAGCAGTCATCGTGTCATCGGTGCCAGAGGTTGCTGTCACAGCGATGGGGTAATCCCCCGGTGTTGTAAATAGGTCCCCTTTAACCGTCAATGTCACTTCAGCAGATGCCTCAGCCTCAAGCGCAATTGAACGTTCGCTGTCGCTGAGACTGCCAAGCACACTGCCTTCAATACCGACCTCTGCTGAGGCTTCAAGTGTTATTGTATCCATCATGTTGCCAGTGTTCGTAACTTTAAGTGTGTAACTCACGCCTTCAACGGCATCCGTCGTAGAGAGCGCGTCATCTCCAACAATTTCCAAAGACACACCCGCGATTACCGGCACCTCTACAGTCGTTGTTGTTGTGGCTTCAGCAGCCATCGTGGTATCGGTGCCAGAGGTTGCTGTCACAGTGATCGCATAATCACCGGGTTCTGTAAATAAATCCCCCGAGACTTTCAATGTGACTTCCGCGGAGCCATCGGCTTCCAAATCGATTGAACTTTCGCTGAGCGTGCCGATCACACTACCTTCAATACCGACCTCTGCTGAGGCTTCAAGCGATACTGTGTCCATCATATTACCGGTGTTCGTAACTTTGAGCGTATAACTCACACCTTCAACAGCATCTATCGTAGAAAGTGCTGTATCTCCAACAATTTCTAATGACACACCCGCAACTACGGGTATCGGCGGTGTTGATTCTTCTTCTGCCGTGTAAATGTAATCGTCTATTGGGTTGAAATTTCCATTGGAAGCATTCCCGGCGGCGTAGAAGGTAATGGGACCTATATCCGCATCAGGGGCAGTCCACTGAAATTCCCAACTGTGGGTATCGTTTGTGCCTTGAGCAGTTCCAATAGAAGTATGTTTAATATATTGTTTACTATTTGCTTCTGATAGTTGCGTATTCCCCGCATCGTCAACTTCAAAAGAACCGGCGCGTGCACCATCAGCATCCAGCGCAGTCAGCTCAAATCCCCAACGACTCTGCCCAGTACGTGACAGATTCACAACAATCGTATACACCTCATTCGGTATATATGTTTCAGGAATCATCGTCAGCATCAGTGAACCACCTGAGACATTAAGGTCATTACCAGCGTGGCATCCTGCTTGAGCACAGGTGTTTTCATTGGGCGCCCCTGTCTTCTCGTCAGGTGGACCGGAAGAGAAAGCAAATACATTTCCGCTGCTTGCAATCAAAAGCAACACAAGCACTCCCCAAACAGGTAACATATTTTTTAGATTCATCAAAGACTTTTCCTCTATTTATACGATAAAAAACGCCCCAACGCCGACTGCTAATCGGCGTTGATTCGCGGTTAGCTAAACCGGCAGGTCGGGGCGTTTTATTTGTTTTATTAGTTATCAGTCGTCAGTTCGGTTTTTTTTTTCAAAAAACCTTTCAGTTTTCAGAAAGAGACTTTAGGATTATCAAAAACCTCTTGTAACTGACAACTGACAACTGATTACTGATTACTTCAGAATAACCATCCGTCGGGTTGCAGCAAAATCGGCAGTCTGGAGCGTATAGAAGTAGATACCACTCGCAACGCTCTCGCCAACCGAGTTCTTACCATCCCAATACGCTGCTGTCGCAGGCGTCATGTAGGCACCTGTCGGCTTCAGACCTAAATCCAACGTGCGAATTAGATGACCCGCAACATTATGGATATGGATTGACACTTCAGCGGCTTCACTCAACTGATATGGAATCCACGTTTCAGGGTTGAACGGATTCGGGTAGTTCTGCGCAAGGATCGTGTCCTTCGGCTGAACGTCACCAACATTCAGTTGCAGATTCAGGAATGCATTACGAATGTCAGCAGTTGAAACCGTCCGTTGGAAGGGACCGGAGACGATATTCCCGCGGTCGTCGTAAAGTGCGACTTCGAGTTTATCACCGGCTTCAACGACGCTCTTGCGATTGAGGTCTGCCCAAACAGCGGAGGAACGTCTCGTAGCACTGGTAACATTCTCCGTGGCGATAGTGCCAGTGCGGAGGTTTTCAGCGACGAGCGTGTAAGCCGTACCCGTATGCATACCTTGGATATCGCTGGTAACCACAAACGCCCATGCGCTCTTGAAGGTAGAAAGTGCGGGTGCAGCGGCAACTTCTTCTTCAGCTGCGGGTTCCTCAGCAACTTCTTCTTCAGCTGCGGGTTCCTCAGTAACCTCTTCTTCTTCAGCTGCGGGTTCCTCAGCAACTTCTTCCTCAGCTGCGGGTTCCTCAGTAACCTCTTCTTCTTCAGCTGCGGGTTCCTCAGCAACTTCTTCTTCAGCTGCGGGTTCCTCAGTAACCTCTTCTTCTTCAGCTGCGGGTTCTTCAGCAACTTCTTCCTCAGCTGCGGGTTCCTCGACGACGGGCTGATTATCCCATGCGCTACCGGTGAACTTCACCATGCCGCCAGCTGGCGTATTAACGATATAACCCATACCACCGTCAATGCCAAACCCATCGCCTTCATCAGCGACAGTATAACCGACGAAACTCTGCGTTGCGGCATCCAGTTGAATGACGACTGTTGCGTTGAGCATTGCTGCCAATGATTTCGCGGTGTAAGGTGTTTCTGGCATCAAGGGGAGAGAAATCATGTTCAAGCCAGGGGCGAGTGTAACATCAAAACCAGGACCTTCGGTTACCGTCGGTTCTTCCACGACTGGTTCTTCCACGACTGGTTCTGTTGGTGCGTCAACCGGTGTGATCATGAGCATCGCTACCGGTTCTGCCCATGCAAACGCGTCACTGACATCAGCACCGCCTTGGATCCCTTCGTGCGCCATAATCACGCCACCTTCGGTCGGGACACGTGCGTTACTGCCTGCAGGATCAACTTCAGGATCTAAACCGAGCGGCCCCGGAATATCAGAAGCCATCTCTGTGTTATCTTCACTACCAGCATCGTAAGCCATCAAGTCGATGGTTGCGGTAACGGGCATGCCATCTGCATCGAAGAGTGGTACGTCAATCGCTGCGATGAAGGCATCGTTCGTTGACACGAGCATAGTGCCGACAGACAGCGAAGAGTTCACCATGTCAGCAGTTACGGTAGCAGTCGTTGATTGACCCGGCATCGTATATCTGCGCGTCCCATCCTCATTCATAGCTATCGCGACGTTCGCGCCAGCACCTTCTGCGAGTACGACGAGTCCTGAGATATCGCCACCCTCAGCCATTGCAACAATCGCTGGATTCGCGGGTTCACCGGGGACAGCAAGTTTAACACCGGCGGGGTGTGCTGCAAAGATCGCAGGTGAGAACGTTTGCCCACTAACACCGTGTTCACCCTCGGTGAGGTTTGTGAGCGTAATCTCGAACATCTGGCTAACCGGCATTTCAACCTCAGTAGTTTCACCTTCAGTTTCGCCTTCGGTTTCACCTTCAGTAGTTTCACCTTCAGTTTCACCTTCGGTGGTCTCACCTTCGGTTTCGCCTTCAGTTTCACCTTCAGTGGTTTCACCTTCAGCAGCAGCAACAGTTACCATGCCATCGTTAGACGTGGCTTCAATTGTAGTATTATCGGCACCAGCGAGAATAACGTTTGCTATACCAATCGTGGATGCCTTTGCCTCAACTACTTTGAACGTTACTGTAGCAAGCGTGCCGTCGCTATCTGGAGCAGCCCCCGCCAGAGAAGTCCCCGCGATTTTAACGCTATCACCGGCGTCAGATACTATAGCTGGTACCCCGAATGCTCCAGCAGGCAGGTAATCCGCATTCGCACTAGAGACAAACTCGAGGGCAGTTGAATCAAAGGATACGTCAACTTCATATCCTAACACGCCTGCGCCACCCATTACATTAATACTCACCATGAGTTCTTCCCCAGCTGCTGGGGATTCAACTTCGGCAGGGTCTATGGAGACAACGGCTGCGCCGTAACTCATCGCTGTAAATCCTAAACACATTACAACAGCTAATAAGGAAAACAGGGCTTTCCTATTAAAAAGCTGATCTTTCATAAGACACTCCTTCATAATTCATTAATATTGTGACGTTTTCTTTACCATAGTGGTATAGAGGTCAGCACCTCGCTAGCGTGTGCATTATCCTCAAGCGCAGTGTTTCTGTTAAAGCGGCAGAGGCGGTTCGCTGAAACGAGGTCCCTTGTAAAAGGTAAGTTTACCGTTGTGTAGAACTTATAGAAATCCGCAGATTTCCTGTCTGACTTCCTGCTTCAGCGTCTACTGCCTCCAAACAAGGTCTTACACGGACTCTACAGGCGTTTTACGTCTCCTCGCAACTCGTGGCGACGGGATTATGGGAACCCCTAAACGCTATAAGAGAAAACCATATTCAGTTTGATAGACTCTTCTATCATGTCGGTTGTTTTAAATGGAAATCTCTAATACCTTATCCAATAATTATAAAGCAGATATATCTAAATGTCAAGAAAAATACAAATTATCTGCTACTTAACGCAACCCTAATGCCTAATGTTATAACGTTGTCAAATTAAATTCAGTTTAAAGTTTAAGTTTAAATTGAACAATTTTCGCCAATCGGACGAACATACCTTTATTGTTATCTTAAGTATACCATAAACCTTAGATATAAAACAAATTAAAAACAAATTACGCATCTACGCGTGGTGCAAGAGCGTTCCAAACATCGGCTAATTCAGCAGTCGCTTTGTAAACCGGATAGAGTGCTTCCCACATCGCTTTGCGCGCTGCAGTCGCAGCATCGGCATCACCTTCAGCGAGTGCCGCTTTGAGTTGATTCCCCATCTCTTGCTGGACGGCTGCGCACGTTTGTGTCAGTTCCGCAAGCAATTCTACCGCATGGTTCTGGCGCGCAACGAGTTCCGATACGGATACCTGCATATCCGGTTCAACATCATAAGCACGAGCAGGCGTGAAATTATGCGGAAGTCGCTCGCCAGCTGCTGTACGTGGCGTATGCGTCGGGTGGATATGCGGCGTGACGGACAAATACATCGTCATCGGTTCATCACCCAGAACGCGCACTGTATGCGGTTGATCTGCCAAAGCCACGCACATCTGCCCGGGCCCCAACTCCTCGGTTTCACCGTCAATCTCAAATTCAACGCGCCCTTCAAGAATCAGGAAAATCTCATGTCCCAAGTCGTGGCTATGGAGCTGGGCACTCTGCCCAGGTTCCATTTTTAAGAACCGTGAACGAATTTGTGGGGTCACCAACACATTGCGCACATCTGTACGGTAATCGTAAACAGGAAATCCCATCGCGTGCCTCCCTACACTTTTGGCATAAATGTAGCATTTTCTGTGAAAATTGTCAAGAAAATATCAAATATGCGTCCTCATCTATGAATAACTGATGGCTGATGGCTAATTACCTTTTTTATTGACATCTCTTTAAATATAGATACAATATTCACCAACGACTTAATTCATCATTTTGAATTGAAAGGACACAAATTATGGATTTAACACGCCAACCACCACGTCGCCCCTCAAACCTCGGAGTCGCTGGAATTGTCGGGGCAGCACGGATGACAGACAAGGCACGCGCATATAACGAGGAAACCCTCGACGAGTATATCTACGGTGAGAGCTCCGGTTTAGATCAACGCGTCCTAACATTCTTAGGGATTTCAGCCGACGCTTTCGCCGAAGCCGCTGGAGAACGCGACGATACCGCACTCGGGCACTGGGTACTTGAAACAAGCGGAAAGACAGCCGCAGAGATTGCCGCGTTTAACGATGCCGCCCTTAGCCAACTGCCCGATACCGATGCACATAAGCAACGTTTGAAGGATCGGCTCGCTCGCTTTGCCCCCGGTAGAACCGATATTACAACGGTGCTACAGTCAATGGAACTCGACGATTGGGGTAGTTTCTGGCAGGTCGATCTCACCGCTGGTCCGCCCCGCAGCGCACGGGCCAAAGATATTGCTGGCATCTGCGGTGTCGCACGCATGGCAGACAAAGCACGCGCAGAACGGGCAGAGAAAATTGGTGAATACCTATACGGCGACAACTCCGGACAAGATGTACGTATTCTAACCTTCCTCGGTATTTCAGCCGCAGATTTTCAAGAAGCAGCCGTGAACAACCCGAACAATCTCGAAATCGGGGCATGGGTACTCGAAAACTGTGATAAATCGGATGACGAAATTAACGCGTTCAACGAAACGTTGGTGAACTACGGACCCAATGAAGCGTCACAGGAACGGTTTAACGCCCGCATCCAAGAGATAGATCCGAGTCGCACGGACATCAACACGTGGGTCGCACTCCAGGATTTGGACGATCAACTCAGTTTCGGTATTATCGACCTCAACCGCCGCGCACCGCGGAGCCCATACGATACCGATGTCTACCGGATGGTTCAACTTGCACGTCTGATTGACAAAGGGCGCGCTTTTAACAGCAACACACTCGGTGCCTATTTTTATGGTGAAGATTCAGGGATTGATCGAGCGACGCTCACATTCCTCGGGGTCTCTGCTACAGAATTCGCTGAGAAACTAAAGACCTTAGCGACCGATGCAGAGGTGGAAGCGTGGTTGAAGGCGGATCATCCGAAAAGCGATACCGATATTGAGGCATATAACGAGCGGATGACGCAAATGGGACCTACGGATGAACGCTATAAAGCCTTAATGGCAAGCATGATCAATAAGATCGCACCAGAGCGCACCGACATCAATACTTGGTTTGCTCTCATGCTGCTTGATGATGAGAAAACCTTCGCATTATAGATGGATTGTATTGAGACGCGTAGTGCTTCATCAACTTTGAGGGTTGGTTCGTAGTAGTGGATTCATCGCACGTAGATTTGGTTTGTAGTAGTGCGATTCATCGCACGTCCGAATGCCAACAACTTGAAACTTAATAGAACAGTAGGTGGGATAGATCATAACGAAACCCAACTTCTTCACTCCCATGGACAAGACGAGGTAGTGTTAACGTGAAAAACCTTGAAGCGATCACCGATGTGCAGTCCGGGAAAAGTCCAGTTGCCAACGCCGCGTGGTGGGGATTCAATCCAGAGGACGCGACAGAGACCTTACAAGCAGCGATTGATTCCGGCGCGAAACGGGTCGTTGTTCCCAATATGCGCGCGGATTGGATCATTCGCCCCATCAAACTTACCGGAAATCAAGAGCTAATTTTTGAACCCGGGACAGTCGTCTCTGCAAAACGAGGTGAATACCGCGGCGGCGGCGACTCGATGTTCACCGCACAAGATGTCGAAAACCTCGCTATCCGTGGATACGGCGCAACCTTCCGGATGTGGAAACAGGATTATATATCCGGGCTTGTGCTTGAACAACTCGATTGGCACCGCTGGTATGGTCAATATCCAAAGGCGGAATGGCGGATGACGCTATCAATCCGAGGTAGTAAAAATGTAAATGTGTCCGGGCTGACGCTCAAAGATAGTGGCGGGGACGGTATCTACATTGATGGGGGTAGCGAACGACGAGCCTCTGAAGACGTGAACCTACGGGACATCACCTGCGACAACCATTACCGACAAGGCATCAGCGTTATTAGTGCTGAAAACCTCAAAGTTGAGAATTGTGAGTTTTCAAATACTTGGGGAACCCCGCCGGCATCGGGCGTAGACATCGAACCTGACAAAAGCGATCAACGGATAAAAAATGTTGTGTTCTCTGGATGCAAGTTTGTTGATAACGTCGGAGACGGCATTGAAGTGTTCTTAGCACATACATCCAGCGAATCCGAAGAGGTGACGCTCCGCTTTGAAAATTGCTACGTGAGCAGCAAGCACGGAACTGGTATCCGTGTGACGAAAATTGGAGACGATGGACCCGGCGGTAGCATTGAATTTGATAACTGCACCGTGGAGAGCACCATCGGCTACGGTATCAAGGTTCAAGAAAAATCGGTGAAAGGCGCGCGCGTGACCTTCACGAATTGCAGGGTCATCAACGCCGCCACGGATCGCCAGTTCGGCGGCGAATGGGCACCGATTTCCTTGTCTTTGCCGCAAACGAACATCGTCCAAAGCATGGGCGGCATTGATTTCATCGACTGTTTTGTTGAGGACAAGCATGACCGTCCAGCCGTCGAGTTCACACAACCGCAGAGTGATTTCCCACTTCATGACATCACGGGAACAGTCACGGTCTTGAACCCGAACGGGGTTCGCGCTGAACTCGGTAAACACCGCGAGCAACTTCCGTTGATTGTCACAGCCTATGAATAGTAGTGCTTCAAGATTGATTTTATGGGTAAATTAGGTTCGTAGTAGGGCAATTCATTGCCCGTTATTGACTTGTGGACGTGTGATAAATCTCACTACTACGAACCTGCCCTCAAGTTCAAAATTGAAAGACTAATAGGGTCGAAAAATATGGCAAAAGAGCAGACACTTCCTCCAGAACCGCTACCACCGGACACCTTAAATGCTGTTTTGGAGGATTTCTACCAAAACGGCGTGACCATTGTCCGAAATGTACTCTCACGCGAAACGTGTGAACGCATCGTTGCGCGCGTTGACGAAATCTTCGCCGAACCGTACTTCAGGCAAATGCGGAATGTCAAAGGCTCCCGGCAAGATGGCAAAGATCCGATCGTGGTACACCGCCTTTTTGAATGCGACCTCATGTTCCGGGATCTGCTCGTGCGTGAGCCTATTATCAGCATCGCTGAAACTGTGCTCGGTGAGCACTGCCACTGTATTGCACAAGGATGTATCTTGAATCGAAAAGATTTGGGTATCAACCGATTTCACATTGACGATGGTGTCGAATTCCCAATCACACCCGAAATGGACCGGCATGACCCCAGACTGCGGATGCCAGTGCTGCGTATGTCCGTGCAAATCGCATTGAGCGACCAAGATGAAGTCAAATACGGTCCGTCCCAATTCGTTCCAGGCAGCCACTATTCTGGTAGACAACCCGATGACCCAGAACATCCGACGTTTGAGGGTAAAGAACCTGTTTCGCTGCTCATGAAAGCCGGAGATCTCTATCTACTCAATGGACAGACATGGCATCGCGGCGCGCCGAATCAGACGGATCGGGTCCGTTACCTGTTCCACCAAGTCTACGGACAACGCTTCGTCGCACAGCGGTTCTGGCCCTACCTCAACTACCGTATGCCGGATTACGTCTTAGAAGGTGCTGATGAACGTCTACTCCGCGTTCTCGGCAAACACCCTGAAATGGCGTATGGATAAGGTATCAATCCTACACGGCAAATGATTTTTCATGGCACGAAAACTGCGTTTGAGGGTATACTACATGAAGACGTTAATTTATGGCGCATATTGATAAGGTGAAGGAAGAAATTGGCTGGTTGAAGGTGGTTTTCGCCATTTTGCTTGCAGCGGACATTTCTCTTGTCGCGTGGGGCGTTCAAAATTATGGAAAAGCCAGCCCGCTTCTTCTTACAATCGGTGTAATCGCAGCTTTCTTGGTTACAGTGACGGTTATTTGGATTAACAGCATTGCCTATCGTAAGATTAACAAACTGGAAGACTTGTAATGGAATGGGCACCAATTCTCGCATTTACAGTGTTTCTCGTAGGACTGGGCATAGTTGCAGGAACTGCTATAAAAAACGCTATAAAGATTAGTTTTCGTCAATTTTTTGTTCCATCGGAGGACTTGTAATGGAATGGTTTGCGATTTCTATGTTAGTCATATTTCTGGCAGGGCTGGGCATAGTTGCAGGAACTGCTATAAAAAACGCTTATAAAGATTAGCAGACTCTGATTGTCAAATTGCGTTAGAGAGTAGAGACAATTATGGATACTTATGCAAAGTTGATTATAGGATGCAGTTTGCATCATATCGCAAACGCATCTATTAGTGTGATGTGTGTGTTTATGTGTTTAACAAGTTGTGGGAAGGCACAGCGTGTCTCATCCCAATCCCATACCGAGAAAGTAGAATGGGGCTACGCAGCAGAAAATGGACCGGACGTTTGGGCGCAGCTCAGTCCGGAATACTTCTTGTGTGCTGAGGGGAGGCACCAATCACCAATTGATCTTGTGAACCCCACGCCAGCAGAACTTCCACTTATTACGGATGAATACCATCACACAAGAGACCTGAACATCCGAAATACCGGACATACCATTGAAGTGGTGTACCCAGAAGGCAGTCGTATTCATATTGATGACACTGCTTATCAACTGCTCCAATTCCATTTCCACGCCCCGAGCGAACATACCGTGGCAGGTAAACCGTTTGATATGGAGATGCATCTCGTTCACAAAAGCGAAGAGGGTAACTTGGCAGTCGTTGGATTGTTAATCAAGAAGGGGCGTCACAACTCCTCTTATGATCCTGTCTGGGACCATCTGCCTGCTGTCCCAGGCGAAACGCAACGCATTGCGGTTGGCGAGAATCTCCCTGTCGATCCCCGGATGATGTTATCGCCAAATGGGCAGATAAGGGACGCAGCAATGCAGCCTTTTCCGCATGCCTACCGCTACGAAGGATCGCTGACGACTCCGCCCTGTTCAGAAGGTGTCCAATGGATCGTGCTGACAACCCCCATCGAGATGTCTGAAACACAAATCGCAGCATTCAAAGCGATTATCCATGATAACAACCGACCAGTACAACCCTTGAATGGACGAAAACTGCTCGTGAATGGTGGGCCGAACGAATAAAATTGAAAAAGCGATACGGTTAGGATATAATATCTCATTAGGTAATAGAATTAAGGCTCTAATAAAACACCCTTCAAACCTGCAATAATGAACTTTGAATGGGACGAACACAAGAATCAAGAATGTATCCAAAAGCGTGGAATTAGTTTCAAACGCGCTGCCCGCGTCTTTGATGACCCTAATCGGATAGAGCGCGTAGATATTCGATACGACTATGGCGAAGAAAGAATCGTTGTCCTTGGTCGGAGTGTTGATCGTATCTTGTATGTAGTTTATACTTGGCGTGGTAACGCACGCCGCATCATTTCAGCAAGAAAGGCAACTAAAGATGAAAGAGAAATCTACTTTAGTCAAATATACTCGTGAAGAACTAGAGCGCGTTCCCGATGAAACCGATTGGGAGAAAGTTGATACGATGACCGATGAGGAAGTTTATCAGGACGCGTGCAATGATAGAGATGCTCAACCCACTGATGAAACTTTTTGGGAAACCGCACCTCTTCCTGCACATTTTATGAGCATTGACCCGGATCTACTAAAGTGGTTCAAAACCCACACCGTTGACTACGAAGCACAAATTAACACCGTGCTTCGGTCTTACGTGGAAGCAAAAAGTAATAAATGATCGCTACGATATTTGATATTGATGGCACCCTGGTCGAAAGTTTTGGTTTCGATGATGCCTGTTACATTTCCGCGATAAGAGAAGTCCTGGGTGAAGTTTATATCCATAATGATTGGAGCAAATACAAAAACGTCACTGACACAGGTAGTTTGCGACAAATCATGGAGGAGAATAACATTCAGGAAAAAGGGCAAATTAAGGAAGTTCGCACGAAATTCGGCGAATTGATTCGGCAGTATCTTCAAAACGGTGGCAAATGCCGCCCAAAAGAAGGGGCTATTCATCTGATTAATAAACTTACCACTGCAGAAGACTACGAGGTTGGATTCGCGACAGGGGGTTGGAGACATACCGCCAAAATGAAACTTCAACACGCAGGATTTAACTTGGAGAATACGGTTCTAACTTCCAGTGACGATGGTGATGAGCGCGTAACGATTATGAAGAAGTGCCTATTGCAGTTAGGGCATTGCTTCCAGCGTGTCGTATACATAGGTGATGCCGAATGGGACATACAGGCGACTGAAAAACTCGGATGGCACTTCATAGGGGTCGGAACAAGGCTAAAAGGAAAGTGTGAATTTTGGATCGAGGACTTTTCAAATTACGATACATTCATGAAAATGCTACATGTCTAAAATCATAGTAACCAGATAAGTGTTGTTTTTCGCCTCTGGCTTGCAGTCTTCCGCTCCAATAGTTATCGTTTCTTATAGTTATGAAAGCGGTTGACATGGCTCACGCATTACTTGGAGGTAAGCCCCAGTTTGGACGAAATAGCCATATCCCAATTCCCGGTGAACACCCACCAATTTGTCACGGTTTTCTCTCCGTATCGAATCCCATTTCCATGACCGGGCATATTCTGCATCCAGTAGATATACCATTGTGACTCCACACGTTGCGGAATCTCAGCAAGGTTCGCGTCGGGCCACCGATAGGTCAAATTTCCCCAGGTATCAACATTAATCACTTTCTTTGAACCGTTATTATCAGGGGTCCAATCTTCAATATCACTCTCGACATGTGCTGGGTTTTGGGTATCGTAGTGTTTGGTTGTATTCGGGGGCATGTGGGTCCAGCCCACACGCCCTGTGATGAAATCTTCATTTTCGTCTTGGCCGACAAACTTTTTCCAAAAAAGGTCTGTATTACCGTGCTGTAAATGATTGACATGGCTCAATATCGCTTCCAATTGATGTCCATGGTTATGAACGGCTTCCGCTTGGGTGCGCCTGAAATTTTGTCCATAAACTGTATAGGTTGAGTTGTACACAGGTAAATCAGTGTTATCTCGGTTGCTATTGGAAATGTCACCCGTCAGAGGACTTGACATGTTGGATTCCCACCAATTTCTGAAATTTTCAGGCTTATGGAGCCTTGGATCATAACTCGGAAAATCAGGCGAAACGCCGCCCATCCATACCCAAATCTCTTTGACACCTAAGCCATTGACATAATGTGCCATATCAAATCTCTCGAATATCTGATGAAAATCAGGCGCATAGATCGGGAATTCATTTACTTTTCCAATAACAGGACCGCGAGGTGTTTGTTCATAAACTGTAATATATGCTACTACCCGATAGCCTATCGATGGCGCGGCCGAAGGCGTTTTATAGCCTCTAAATCGACTGCCTTCTTCGAGCATAAACTTAGTGCGCTTGTCAAAAGCATCAATTCTTTCTTTGAGTGCCTCCAAGGAAATCTCACCGAGACTCCCATAATCCGCTGCCATGGAGACATCTAAATTTTTTCCATCTGCCGTCGGTAAAAACCTCATGATGACGACAGGAATTTCATAAATATGACCGGCGGCAGGGGTCGCCAGATACGGGGGAATTGGCTCGAACACCGGGGCAATCTCTTGTGCAAATAGAGACCAGTGCTGTGTTATCATCACAATGAGCATAAAACCTAAAAGGGCTTGTCTTTTATCCATTTTTTCTCACATATTCGTGCGAAGAAAGAGACATTCTATCTCAATCGCCAAAGCATCTCCAGATAAAGTGTTTATATCACACAAAACACAAAAAAGCACTTCCGCCAGACATGACTATTATAGCAACTTATATACGCTGTGACAATCTTTTAATCGAAAGGCTCTACAGAAAAGGTGGACAAAGTGATACGGTTAAAGTATAATATCCCATATACCAAAACCTAACACTTCAGCAAGATCTCTCGCGGATTTATAAGGAAAAAATGTATTTATATCACGGAAGCAAACAGTCGTTTCCCAAATTAAAAAAACGGAAGGCGAACGCACCTCCGGGGAGACCCCCTGAAGAAGCTTTGGAAGCAATCTATCTCACACCTGACTTCCTCTTCGCATTGGCTTGCGCGGCACGTCCACCGGGAACTTCTAATATAGATATGACAAAACGGCTCATCTCCTTTGACAATCCCGAGCAGTTTGAGCCAGATGAGACGGTTTACATCTATTTTGTAGATCTCGCAAAAATTTTAGATGACAAGAAAATCTACATTGATCCCTGGCAGATTGCTGTAACCGAGAATGAGATAACACCAGACAAAGTTGAAACGTATAAATCTGGCGACCTATGGAAATACTATCGCTTTGTCGATAAATCGGATTGACTGAAAGGAGAAGATATAATGTTTATTGCCACTCACAACGCCATTTATGCCGTTAAAGATGATGGAAACGGTGAACCCATCCAAATCCATAAAGACACAGACCATCAAGATCCCAGCGCAATGGTTACACTATCAAACGGTCAAACCGTGGTGGCTGCTTTGTCGGATGGAACGCTATTGGTTTTATCAGAAGACGGCGAAAAACGGATTCCAACAGGCATCGAAGATCCTATCGCTTCATTGCTCGTCGTTCGGGAAGATCCGTTGACACTGCTCATCGGGACAGATGAGGGGGCTTACGTCTATCGTCTCGTGGGAGAAGACGGACCGGCTGAACGGATCATCGCATTTGACGAATTGGAATGTCGGAAAGATTGGTACACACCCTGGGGCGGTCCACCCGCCGTACGGACGCTTGCCAAAACCCAAGACGGTTTTTGTTACGCTGATATCCATGTCGGGAGTATCATGCGCTCCCCCGATGAAGGGATTTCTTGGGAACCCGTCACGCCCGAACTCCATAAAGATGTTCATCAGGTCACTACCTGTCCTGCAGACGATAATCGAGTTTATGCGAACACGCAAAACGGTGTTTATGTCAGTAGAGACCGAGGGAACTCGTGGGCAAATCGGATTGAAGGGTTGCCACGTCGCTACGGCACCGGGATCGCTGTCCATCCAGCAGACCCAAACCTAATGATTGCCACAGTCCAAAACGGACCGAGAGGCGGCGGGGCTTGGCTCTGTCGTTCAGACAACGGCGGCGCGATATGGACGCAACTCAACGATCAGCTTCCAGAATCCATCGATCGGATTCGGACAGGTTATATAGCGTTTACATCCGATGGAACAGCGTGGGCAGCTATCGGAAAAACGCTCTACATCGGAAAGGACCGAGCCACAGATTGGAGTGCCTTCTGGACACCACCCGAACACCACGCATCGTCCAATGAGTATCCGA
Organism: uncultured bacterium; assembly: GCA_964593655.1. Taxonomy (GTDB): domain Bacteria; phylum Poribacteria; class WGA-4E; order WGA-4E; family WGA-3G; genus WGA-3G. Next base: position 20,822 of record CAZQIP010000118.1, read on the forward strand.
TCCAATCCCTCGCTGTTTAACCCAACCTCTATCGTTTGGGTTGGTAGTAAAAAAATGGTAAACTATGAATGTATTAGGTATAGACTTCACGTTTTTTGCGGTGAGCGATATGCAGAAATCGCTCACCTTTTATCGTGACCTACTTGGGATGCCACTGGCGTGTTTGGTGCATGAAGGCACATGGGCAGAATTTGAGATAAACCCCGGCACACTGGTGTTAGGACAGGGTTACGATTTTACACAACCCGGCGGCGGGATGGTCGCGCTCGCTGTTGATAACGTGAAGGCTGCTTTGGAAGAATTAGAGCAATTAGGCATTCAGATCCATTCGCCTCTCGGTGAATCCGCTGTATGTTTCTGGGCGATTATCGAAGACCCCGACGGCAATCGGGTTATCGTCCATCAGCGCAAAGATGGAACAGTCGGTTGAAATAAGGAATAATCCTTTGGTACAATACGTAAAAGAATTTCTGACACTGCAAGTTAAATTCGCCCAGAAAATCGCTGAAGTCTCCAATCAAGCACTCGTAGATGTCCTAATCGACTACACAATATTGCGAACACTGTTCAACTTGCGAGTCTCCCATAACATTCCTAATCCACTATGGGATGAATTTATCCAAGGTTTTTACGCGTCCGATAATCCCGAAGATTGGACATATAACTTCTATCTCCAACGCGTGATTGTGGAATCAGATGCTTCTGATGAAAGGCGATTTTTTGGGTGTTTCTCCTACGTCTACCCCTGGCGCGGCACGAGAAAACTTCGGCTTCACTTTGAAAATCGTGAGACCTCTGACCATGGTACATTGAGTCAGGAGAGAATGGCAATCCGAAAATCGGAGTTGTTGGCAATGTTCCGATATATCCAAGTCAATTATCCTGATGTAGAGACAGTGCGCGGTGGTTCGTGGCTCTACAACATTCCGGCCTACCTGAGGCTCTTTCCGCCAGATTATGTCAAAACAGCGAAACCGGTCGGTTATGAAACCACATTTTGGGCGTTGTGGGGACAATTTGTTGCCCGCCACGGATCCGTTCGCCAACCCGCCGCTGCACAATTTTTGGCATGTCTCAAAGCACAGAAAACGGTTGAAGGTTGTCTTCAATGTTTTCCGTACCAAGTGCTGCGGCCCGAATGTTCTATTCAGACATTCTACGATTTTTATAACTTGTAAGTCTTAGACAGCGATTTTTCCGCGGTCTATACAAGCATTTGATTTTCTAATCTAATGTTTTATTTTCTAAAGGAATCTATCATGAACATCAAAAACAGATACAGCACAAAACTTGCATTTATATTTGCTATTATCACTTTAATTGTCGGACTATCTTCCTGTAACCGTGCTCAGCAAGTGTTGGATCCGAGCGTCTCTCAGGCAGATGTCCCGATACCGATAGAAGAACGCGACCACGTTTGGGTCGTCGATCAGAACGGCGTTGATGTCCCCGTACCAGGGACATGGGTGCTTGTGTCACACACGCACTTAAACTCAACTTCTACAATCGGCGAAAGTTTCACCTTGCCACCAGATGATCCCCATAGCACTCAAATATCAGATGGCACATACACAGACGACGAAGGTATCCTCTGGACAAAGATACGGGTAACGACCGCCAGCGGTGACCAATGGCAGTTCCTCGAACGCGTGGACACAAGCGTCTCTCCGCATCGGCTCTATGTCGTTGTCACAGTCGATGATAACGGGATACCTACACTTACATACGGCGAATATCCTTTCGATTTGCCGGGACATAACGTACAAATCTGGGAAAAACAGTGAGGAGATAAAAATGGTTCAAAGGATTGAGGAACAAGACGGACACATGTTTCTCCACTTTGGCGATCCCCCTAAAGATGTGGGAAAAATTGAGTTCGTCAATTGCGTCGCACATCAGCAAAACCAGATACTCTTCTGCAAATGGCGCGATAATAACTTCTATGTAATACCCGGAGGGCGTGTTGACCCAGGGGAAACATCAGAAGAAACCGCACATCGTGAACTCTTAGAAGAAACGGGGGCGACGCTGGAAAATCTGGAAGTGCTGTGCTACATACACTGCTTCATGTACGACCTCGAATATTGGGGAATTGCCTACTTGGGTGAGATTAAAGAATTAGGAAGTCCATTGGACCTGAACGAAGTCAGTGAAGCGAAGTTATTCTCGGAATTCCCAGAAAACCTGTCCAATCCAGGACCGTTCGGAAACCAAAGCAAAGCACTATATCAAGCAGCAATGCGTAAACTATCTGAGACATAAGATTAAATTTTTTTGACATTCACGAAAATTGTGGGTATAATTAATCCAATTCTTGCGATTATCCATGAATATATCGCAATTTTATTTGACATCCGTGACCGGTGTGGGTATAATTAAAAGATAATGAGATTCGTTATCAAGTTTTCAGAGAAGCGATCTCCAACATAAGATCAAAAAATTAGACGAAATACTACTAATTATGATAATGAGTCTCAATATCATGTTAGCACGGTTTGTATTTATGAAGAAACAACTGATTCTCCTCACTATTTGCGGACTGTTTACCTTACTCAGTACGGGTACCATCGCTGAATCAAACCCATTCTCGGTCTCTGGATACGGCGTAATTAACTACGCTCACTTCGATTGGGAACTCGATCCTGACAGACGTGCCGCGATTGATGTGGAACGTTTTGTCATCGCACCGAAATACCGTATCAACGATACCATCCAACTCGAATCGGAACTGGAGTTTGAACACGGCGGTACCGGCAGCACAATGGAATTCGACAAATTTGAAGAGTTTGGAGAATTTGAGACAGAGATTGAGAAAGGTGGCGAGGTGATCGTCGAAAAACTCGCTGCTGTCTTTTCTTTCCGACCATCCCTTAACTTCCGCGTTGGACATATTATCGTTCCAGTAGGGCTTGTTTCCAAACGGCACCGACCGCAACACTACTTTACGACAACCCGTCCTGAGGCGGAAACGCATCTCATCCCAACAATTTGGCACGAAACCGGTGTTGAACTTTTTGGCTCACTTGGCCCGCTGAACTACCAAGCGCAGATTGTCAACGGATTGGATTCAACCGGTTTCAGTTCGCGGCACTGGATCGTTCGCGGACACCAACTTCGGTTTGAGACGATCAACGCGGAAGCACCAGCGTTCGTCGGACGACTCGATTATGCGGTTCATGAAAACGCAACCGTCGCTATCTCTGGTTATTATGGAGACACCGCAGCAAACCGTCCGAAACCCGATGTGAATTTCGATGCCCACGTGGGCATTGTCAGCCTTCACGGATTTTACGAGATGAATGCGGTGAAGGTAAGAGGGTTGTTCCTTTGGGGGACACTTGAAAACGCTGATCAACTCTCTAAAGTCAACCGGACCCTCTCCAATAATCTCAATGTGAAACGGACACCGATAGGCAGCTCAGCCCTCGGTTACTATATTGAAGCTGGCTACGATGTCTTATCATTTTTCAGACAACTAAATAATAGAGCGGAGCATCAGGACCAAGAGGATACATCGCCTGACACGGTTTTAGATGTCTTCGCGCGTTACGATTATTACGATACGATGGCAAGTGTTGAAGGGATCATCTTCGACAATCCACGATGGGAAAGAAGCACATGGACTTTTGGGATGAACTACCACGTCCACCCAAAGATGGTTTTCAAGAGCCATTATTCCATCCGACGGTTAGCAACGAAGGATAAAAACAGGGAAAATACCTTCGCACTCGGCTTCGGTTTTCAATATTAATAAAAGGTTTCAGTTGTCAGTTATCAATGTTAGAAAGCGTACTAAAGTTTCCAAGTGTGTTAAGGTTGCGAATGCCTCGCAGTGAGAGTAACTTTACCGACTTTAGAAACACTTTACGGACTTTACGAACTTCTTTAACTGAAAACTGAAAACTGATAACCGATAACCGATAACTATTCCATGGAGATTTTTATGAAACGCTATAAGATTTGGACCCTCTTCTGTTGTTTGCTACTTGCATCCGTTTTTATTGTTGGATGTGGGAGTGACGATGGAACAGATGAATCTGGCGATGCGCACGGCGAGGCTTTTGATGCCAGCACGATGCTCAACGATTTTGCCAATACCGTTGTATTAGCCACCTACACTGAATTAGATACCAAAGCCGGTGAACTGTTAGCAGCTGTCAAAGCTCTGGCAGCGGATACCTCGCAAGCAAATCTTGAAAAAGCGCAAGAGGCGTGGAAAGCAACGCGAACACCATGGGAACAGAGCGAAGCCTTCTTATTCGGTCCCGTGGATACGCAAGGGCTTGATCCAGCGTTAGATAGCTGGCCCGTTGATCACGTCAATCTACGGTCCGTTTTGGATAGTAATGACGCATTGACAGTGGATTTTGTCAGCGGTTTAGAAGATACACAGAAAGGATTTCATACAATTGAGTTCTTGCTGTTCCGTGATGGCGACCAACGTAAAGCGTCAGATATAACCAAACGCGAGTTAGAATACCTCGTTTCGACGACAGAGAACCTTAAAGAGAGTACTTCTCAACTACGGTTAGCATGGGCACCAGATGGCGAAAATTTCAGTAATACTGTCGCACAAGCCGGCGCGGGCAGTGCTGTCTATCCATCGCAGAGTGCCGCAGTGCAAGAGATGATCAACGGGATGATTGTCATCGCCGACGAAGTCGCAAACGGCAAAATATCTGACCCTTACAACGAATCGGACACAACCCTTGTTGAATCTCAGTTTAGTTTCAACTCCATCCCAGATTTCCAAGACAATATCCGTGGGATTCAGAACGTCTATATGGGGAAATTTGTCAGTGATGGACAAGGGCTCAACGAATTCGTGAACAGCAAAGATCCAGATTTAGACGCACGCTTCCAGCAAGAGGTTCAGGCAGCGATCGACGCTATCGGTGCGATTCCAGACCCGTTCCGCGATTCGATTACTGCGAACCGTGGTGCTGTCCAAAACGCTATTGACGCTGTCGGTAAGGTACAACAGACGCTTGAACAAGATATACTCCCGCTCGTTCAATCGAGTGAATTTAATTAATAGATGAAACATTTTCAGAGTTTATACTACCTAACCCTCTTACTGGCAATCCTACTGACCGCATGCGACTCTCAGTCCCCGGTGGTTGTAGAATCAACACCGGTATTTTCGACGAGTGAACTTTCTGGTGGTGAGACGACTGTTTTTGACGCGTCAAGCCACGCTTTCTCAATCCCTGCTCCGAATCTTTCTGCATCGGCTCTTGAAAAACACTTGGAAGGTGATGTCGAATTTGAAGCCGTGTTTGTCACAGCACCCGCAGTCGTAAATCCGGGTCTGGGACCGATCTACAACAACGTTTCCTGCATCAACTGCCATTCCCGTGATGGTCGCGGACGACCGCCCGATGCTGATGAAGGTCTTGTTTCACTACTCTTCAGGCTTAGCCTCCCGAAGACAGAAGATGCCATGCACGGAAAACCACCGATTCCAGTGCCGGGCTTCGGCAAGCAACTTAACAACCGCGCCATTGTCGGAACAAACCCTGAAGGCAAAGTCAAGATTGACTATACCGAACAAACACTGACGACGGAAGATGGAACGCGTGTACATCTACGCTACCCGAACTATACATTGACAGAAACCTATCAACCCCTGCCGGAGGCGGTTGAAGTCTCACCACGCGTCGCACCCGCTGTTTTTGGACTCGGTCTCTTGGAAGCGATTCCTGAAAACGTTATCCTCGCGTATGCAGACGAGGCTGATGCTGATGCCGATGGCATATCGGGCAAACCCAACTATGTCTGGGATGTCGTCCAGCAGCGTTACAACCTCGGCCGTTTCGGGTGGAAAGCGAATCAACCGACACTGCTTCAGCAGGTAGCCGCGGCGTATCACGACGATATGGGGATAACAACCTCACTGTTCCGAACGGAAAATTCGGCAGGGCAACCCCAACTGACTGCACACAGTGCAACACCAGAAGTTAGCGACGAGATTTTAGAGGTCGTGACTTTCTACGTCCAAACGTTGGCGGTGCCAGCGAGACGCAACGTGGAGAATCCGCAGGTTAAGCAGGGTGAGCAACTTTTTGCCAAAGCACAATGCGCCAGTTGTCACCTACCAACGTTAAGAACCGGCGTTTTATCTGGTGTCCCCTCAGTTAGCAACCAGACGATCCACCCCTACACGGATCTGTTATTGCACGATATGGGACCCGACTTAGCGGACAATCGTCCCGATTTTCATGCCAATGGTAGCGAATGGCGGACACCCCCCTTGTGGGGCATCGGCTTGGTGAGAAGGGTCAACGGGCATACCAACTTTCTCCACGACGGCAGAGCGCGAAACCTCATGGAAGCGATCCTCTGGCACGGGGGCGAGGCGGAAGCGTCGAGACAAGCCGTTAAACAGATGTCAAAAACCGAACGCGACGCGCTCATCGCCTTTTTAGAATCATTGTAGAAGCAATAAATCTTATTTTTAATTTTCAAGAAGAAGAAATTACTGCTTCTCAAGCACCATTTCTTCACCGGTAGCAGTTGTCAGGACGAGTGTATTGCCCTGTTTCGTACAATTAGATCGCGCAAAGGGTTTGACGAAATCAGACCTGAAGCCCTCGTCATAATCTTGCTCTGCTTCTGCGATTGCCCGATCAAATGCTACCTGAAAAAAATCTTTGGGTTCAGTGGCTATGTGCACCTCTGCTTCTTTTGTAAATATGGAGAGCGTCAGCCCATCGAAAGCGTAAGTCCCCGACCATGTGCCAGTCGCCTCAAGAGTCGCCTGCGGTATATCTGGGAAATCCATTACAGTTTTTTCCGCAAGATCGCAAGTCCACGAATCATCAGCGGCAAAGACAAAGTTAAGTCGTTTTACCGTGATTTCTGCTTCGCCGCCAACTGTGAAAGATTCAAGGTATTCTTTAGGCGTTTTACCGAAAATTGAAACAAGCTCCCAAGATCCGAACAAATCTGCTTTTGATGACAACGGAACGGCCGGCTCAATGACCGGCTCTTCAGGTTTTTCTTCCATGAACACCTCAGGTTCTTCGGTATCACTACCACAGCCAACCACGCCTAAAAGCATTGTGCTAACCAGTAGAATTAGAATAACGAAACATTTCCAAATCATCTTTTTTCCTCCTTCAGTGCACCCCAAACCGTCGGCAACTTCTGTGTGGGTTCCACACTCAGCCCGATTTCAAAATTTTGGCGGACTTCAGCATGAATGAGAGGACGGTTATAGATACGGACCTCATCGATCCTGCCCCTGAAAAACCCTTCTGCCTTGCCACGATTGTTCCCCGCACCAAGATAGACAGCTTCCACAAACGGGATAAAGGTGTCTAATGCTGTTACATTAGTCAGACCAGGGGGGTGCAGTTCACCGTCTATATAGAGAGGTTGTTCTCTCAACTCGAGCCCGGCATTATCTACATAAGTGTCATTTACGTAAACAATGTGATGCCATTTCCCATCAAAGATCGAAACCGGGGTTCCAGAGGTTGCACTCTTGCATCCATTTTCTCCTAATTTATGCCGTATATAGCGGCTAATGACATCCTTCTTGAAAATAATTTGATCAAAGCGGTTTGAGGCGTTGATATCCAGTCCCCACCCCATACTACAATCTCTGTCAATAACTTTGAAAAGCGTTGTCCAGTCTGCTTTGAAACTGGTTTTGATCCAGGCTTCAAACGTAGATGTACCCATCTGGCTCCCAAAGTCTCCGAGGTTTGTCAAGTTCACATAATCCTCTGAACCGTCAAATTCCAAAGCATCCTTTACCTGTCCAGCAACGACCTTTGGAGTGCCTACAATTGTGCCATCATTTTCACCCCAGACATCTTTAACCGTGTTAGCAGCAATGTCTTGCCGATCAAACGTCCAATAACTCACAAGTCCATCTGTCACCACCCCCTCCGTCCATCCGTTATAGCAAAATGCAGTGATCGTTGGCATCAATATGAGAAGATAGATTAACTTTTTCATGGCGACTGCTCCTTTTGGAAACGCGGAAATCCCAATTTTCTCGGACTCGAAATGATAAGTCCCCATTAGTTTGTTAGATGTTTGTAACGGAAAAAACTTCATTTTTTATACTATAGTTTGGACAATTTCGATGAGGTTCAGGTTTCCTATTTTCAAAGCATCTCTGGTTTTTCTCTGAGTTCCTTACACAAACCCAACTCAGAGAAAAATAAACTTGACCGCACCAATGGCCAGTCCCGTAGGGACGATATGTCTATAGAAACGGCATACTACCAAGTCCTAAGCCCCGTAGGGGCGATATGTGTACCGTCTTAAAACTGTCCAAACTTTAGTTTTTATAGTGAAGCCCATAAATAAGTGGACATCTTTGTAGCATAGGAAACCGTTAGCCTGTGCCAGTCTGAATGCCTGTTATAGGTATTCAGACTGTTCGAGAGTGCCAATTAATATAGGTTTTACTATAAAACAGAAGTCGGAAATTAACTGAACTATGCAAAGGTCAATATCTCTGTTGAATAGTTCTGTCAATACTGGAAACTTGACGAAGCGATTTATGTTGATATATAATTGCTTACACTTCGTCTATGTTCACAAAATTTTTCAGGTGTTTCCGTCTCTTAAATAAAAAATAATCGTATTACATGACAGCCCAAATAGCGACCTAAAGCATATTCAGGCAATGGCAGAATTAGAGGAAGGATTTGCTCTGTTTGATTATGTTCGTATAGAGCAAGCCGATAAATCTTGGATTGGACAGGTTATTCAACCCAATCGAAATATCTCAACCGTAGGTAATCCTCTTGATCCAACGATTCTCCATGGACTTGAACTTATGCGGTCAAACCCCTATGTACAATCCGTGGAGTCTGTCCAAGTATTTGACATATTGATATTAGGGGAATATGACGGGTATCAGATGCTGACCTCGCGAATACGTCCTTTGCCGGGTGCTACAGTGACCGAACTGGATGTAGAAACAACAAGTCGAGTTATTGGGATACCGCCAAGGAAAACACTTGCAGATGGAGATTCTAATGTTATTGGTGCGTTGATTAATGCAGATACAGTGCCGCTTTGCATCGATTCGCCAACGTTTAACCACCATATTATGATTGCTGGTGGAACTGGATCCGGAAAATCAAACGTCGCTGCAAATCTTATTAAACAGGCAGTGAAATTTAATAGATGTATTTTGGTTCACGATGCAAAGCCTGACTATGGTTTAATCAAGAAAAAAAATACTGACGCAAATGTAGAGACTGTTTGGAAACGCTTAGACAAATACGGATTGAGCCCACATTCCGCCAATTCGGGATCATTGATTTTCCCTCTTCTCGAAAATAATCTTTTTGGTATCAGAAACCCTCAGGATAAGCGTATCTTCCTGTCTTGTGATAGTTGATTTGTTGATAGGCGCGAGAATCCCGAATCTGACAGCCTCGGCAAGTCGCTGTTTTCCGTCTTCTTCTGTCAGATCAACTAAAGTTTCAAAGACCCCTTGCGGCTTCGACTCTATATTTGTATCTGATTCTTTAAGAATAAAGGAGAGGGTTGAAGCCGCAATACTATAAGTCCCTGACCAGCTTCCAATCATCTCAATCGTGCCCAGAGGTATATCAGCGTGATCCTTAAACACTATTTCTTGCCTAAGATTCCAAACCCACGAATTATCATCGGCAAAAGTGCAGTGAAACGCTATAGCCTCTGTCTTTGCTTCTGCGACTCCCTCTTGGTCTGCAGGGAATTCAAAGAACGCCTCGGGCGTTTCTTTGAAGATTGATACAACATCCCAGGAACCAAGCAATTTTTCCTTTACTAACGACGAAACAGACGGTTCAACTATTGACTCCTCAGGTTTTCCTTCTGTTAACGCTTCAGGTTTTTCCATATCACTACCACAGCCAACCATGCCTAAAAGCATCATACCAACAAGCAGGATTGAGATAACAAAATTTTTTGGGATCATTTATTTTTCCTCACAGTGGAAGAACGTCAGAAGATGCGCGAAAAAAGAAACCTACTGCTTCTCAAGCACCATCTCTTCACCGGTAGCCGTTATCAGGACGAGTGTATTGCCCTGTTTTGTACAACTGGATCGCGCAAAGGGTTTGATCAAATCGGACCTGACCCCCTCGTCATAATCTTGCTCTGCTTCCGCGAGTGCCCGATCAAATGCTACCTGAAAAAAATCTTTGGGTTCAGTGGCTATGTGCACCTCTGATTCTTTTGTAAATATCGAGAGCGTCTGACCATCGAAGGCGTAAGTCCCCGACCATGTGCCAGTCGCCTCAAGAGTAGCGGGCGGTATCTCTGGGAAATCCATTACAGTTTTTTCCGCAAGATCGCAAGTCCACGAATCATCAGCCACGAAAACGTAGTTAAGTTGTTTTATGTTGGTTTCTGCTTCGCCGGCAACTGTGAGAGATTCAAGGTATTCTTCAGGAGTCTTGCCGTGGATGGACATAATCTTCCAAGTACCGTGTAATTCTTCATTTGCCAACGCCGAAACAGACGATTCAGCTGCTGATTCTTCAGCTTTTTCTTTTTGTAACTCTTCAGGTGTTTTCAGATCCTCACCGCAGCCAATCACACCTAAAAGCATCATACCAACAAGTAGGATTGAAATAACAAAACTCTTTTGGATCATTTATTCCCTCACAGTAGTAGGCACGCGCCGTGTACCGTCACACCTAACAGAACCAATGCTATAACTTTGTCTTCAGCGCACCCCAGACCGTCGGCAACTTCTGGGCGGGTTCCACACTCAGTCCGATTCACTGACGATCATTTTGCTGCCCCGCCAAATCAACATGAACACCCTTTTTGAGAAACACAATCCACCGCTTAGGAGACTTATCCCCGCTAATGTGATCAATCTCACCGGTCGCACGAATCAGAACGGTCTGCTCCTGCAGTAATGCCTTATTAATCTGGACAGCTGTCTCATTTTCACGAGGATTTTCAACGAGTCCGACAACGCTTACAATTCTGTCGTCTGGTGCAGGAAGCCCTGTCGCTTGACTGGCGATGGCTACCATACCGTTCGTCCCATATAACGCACTTGGCTCGTTCCATTTCAAAACACGCGTCGCAGCGTGTTCCGCAACAGTCGCGCCTATAAGATCATCTTGGTACCCTTCAATCGAAATCCAATCTCCGACTTCCAGCTCCTGTTCTGTAGGTGTTAAATCCCAAGAAATCTGTTTCGCATCTGGCAGCGGTGGTGCTTCAGCGTCTTCCGCCTGCTCGGACGAGGCTTCCGACTCTGGTGCCGTAATCGCTTCTGTAGGTACGGGTTGTTTGTCTTCCTGATCCGAGGTCTCTATCGGTGCCGTTACTTCATTTGCTGCATCGGATACAGGTGCCACCTGTTCTGGTGCTTCCGCCAATTCCGCTTTATCTGGATTGAAAATATACAAAAAAGCCGTCGCCACGAAACCCAAAGCAGAGATACTCAACAAGATAAAGAAAGCAAACTTAAATACCGTTTTCATAAGCTTCTCCTTTATGTAACGGATCTCGTGCAGTTCAAACGCTATTTACTTTACCCAATAAAAGTCACCGCTCGAAGCCGGCCAATCAAGAACATACAAAATTTGGGATTTTGTCTCATATTTCTCAACTTCATTACGAACACTTGCCCAACGCTTCTCGACTTCATCAGTTTCAAGTTTGTTAAAAATTTCTGGGTTTTCGTATTCTGGTATAACTTCCTGCCAGCATGTCATTGCAAGGTTTTTCAGATTTTCGACCTTTTTTTCTCGAGACGTGTGCGTATCCCTAATCAGTGCGTCTATTTGGTGTATGATTTGTGGTACCGACATTTAGATCTCCTTGGTATTAACATCTTGCTGTAATGAATGTTCGTTGGTGAATGACTCTTCGCTGTACTGAGAAACCTGCTTTATTTAGAGCATCACTTATTGCAAACTCACTAAATTGTCCCGTTGTAATAACAATTCGCTTTACTTGTAGGCTTTGGGCCTGCTTGACGAAAGCATTTGGTTCGACAAATGCTCCTGTTGGAACTGGAACGAAAGGAACATTTGATGCTCGCAAAAATCGAACATGTGTCCCCAAAATATCTCTCAATTGCACTTCATTGACATTCGCGACGATTGTATTTGGTCCATAATTCAGATCCACATGTCTGAAATCTGGACGCTGACTTCGAGGTGTAATAAAATTGTCTAAAGGTCCACCTATATTTACAACCTTTACTTGTGCTTGCTGAGTATTTGTATCCGTATCTATAATCACTATTTACCTATTCCGTCCGCAGTCTCGGATCCAAGGCATCACGGACAGCGTCGCCGAACAGATTCGCAGGCAGCACCAACCCAAACATAAAAGCAAACGCCGCAGCGAGATTCCACCACACAATCGGATCGCGCGCAAGTTCCAAACGCGCCGTGTTAATCATGTTCCCCCAACTCCCGGTCGTCGGGTCAACACCGATCTGGAGGTAGCTCAGCAACGCCTCTGTCAGCACCAATCCACTAAATCGTAGGATAGCAATGATCAACACAATATGCATGAGATTCGGAATGATATGCTTGAGAATAATGAGGCCACGCCGGACACCGAAGGCTTCAGCGGCTTGGATGTACTCCAATTCTCGGAGTTTTAAGGTTTCGCCGCGCAAGATACGGCACAACCCCGTCCAACTGCTGATCCCCATGATGAGACAAAGGTTGAATAACCCTTGTCCAAAAAGGAGCATGAAAGCCACGATGAGCAGGATACTCGGAATCGAAGCAAGCGTCGCATAGATGTATTGAACAACATCGTCTACCCAACCCCCGAAGTAGCCCGCAATCACACCGAAAAGCATCGCGAACGGCACAGCAATCAGGGTCGTAAATCCGCCGATAATGAGACCCGTACGCACCCCCTTCAAAGCGCGATAAAAGACATCACTGCCGACCTTGTCAGTACCTAAAAGATGTGCACGTGGATATTCAAGCGGTGGATAGTCCCGAACCGTTCGACCATCCGCGGTCTGAACGTTGCTCTTAGCATACAGGTGTGTTGCTAAAGGCGCGGAATAGGTTTTCTCGCTCCGTTTGCGAAGTGGCGTACAAAGCCTATCAAGAAGGCTCAAACCTCTCGGTTTATAAACAACGGCACCGTTCTCGTTTCGGGTAAGCACCTGATCCGTCTGACGTATCAACGGGTCGCGCCACGCAATACTATCCAATACACCGATGAGGAGATACCCCAAGAGGATAAAGAGACAGATCATAGCGAGACGATTTCCGCGTATCTGTCGCGCGGCGTTCCGCCAATGCTCTTGCCGCGCGGCGTATCGGAGCAGCCACCCCGCAGCAACGATACATGCGATAACAATGATATTCTGATATGCATCGGAATGCCAGACCCAACTCAGTCGGTCACCGATTCCAATACCTTCAGTATCCACTCCCAATAAAAAAATAGGCATTTTAATGGTTGTCAGTTGTCAGTACGATTTTTTCTACGAAAAAATCTTTCAGTTATCAGAGGTTTCTTGTGGCAGTAACAGAAAACGCCCTCGACACAATGTCTTAACCGAAAACCGATAACTGATAACCGACAACTATTCCTGATATACCGCTTCACGCGTATGAAACTCATCTTTAATGACAACCGCGTCCAAATTGTCTTTGTCAACCTGAATAGGTGTAAGCAAAATGGATGGCACGTCGATTTTGCCGTTGTTCACAGTCTGCGTGGCTTCAGCAATTGTCTCACCCTTCGCGAGCGCAACAGCCGCTTGTGCTGCCTTTGTTGCAATAAGGTGAATCGGTTTGTAAACCGTCATCGTTTGCGTGCCTTTAACGATCCGTTGACACGCGGCGAGTTCTGCATCCTGCCCAGAAACGATGACACTCCCCGCCAAATTCTGGCCCTCAAGTGCTTGGATAACGCCACCAGCAGTGCCATCGTTGGAGGCAACCACAGCGTCTACTTTGTTATTCGTCTGTGTCAAAACCTGCTCCGCTTTTTTCAGCGCATCACGCGGATCCCAGTTGATTGCCCAATGTTTTCCTTCTGCAACCAACCGGATGTCACCTTTGTCAATCGCAGGTTTTAATGCACGCATCTGTCCTTGCCGGAGGAGTTGTGCGTTGTTGTCCGTTGGCGCGCCGCCGAGCAGGAAGTAATTCCCTTTCGGTTTTTTGCGAAGTAGATATTCGGCTTGTAGGTATCCTACTTGTTCATTATCAAAGGAGATATAAAGATCGGGTGAACTTTCGCGAATCAACCGGTCATAAGCGATCACTTTGATGCCCTCCGCATGGGCAACTTGAACAATTTGGGCAGCAGCGACGCTATCCTTGGGTATCACAACGAGGACATCCACGCCTTGTGTAATCATATTCTCTGCTTGCTGAAGCTGCCGTCGTTCATCACCATCAGCAGATTGAACGATAACTTCGGCACCCAATTTTTCCGCCTCAGCCGTGAAGATATCCCGATCCTTCTGCCACCGTTCTACACGTAGCGAATCCATGGACAAACCGATTTTAATTTTCTGGGTATCAGCATATCCAGATAGCGCGCCGAGACACACTACCCAAACACAGAGAAGAACAGTTGCTTTCAGACAAACTTTACTTTTAGCCAAGGAATTACGGTAAACAGTCAAGAAATGCATCATACAACTCCTTTCAAGATTCACTCTTGTTTTTCAGGGGCATCTGTTTCGGAATCGGAGGATTCGGGCGTAATTTCTCTAACGACATCACCCTGTTTCAGAGGCTCCGTTATTTCAATGACGCGAAAAATGGAGACCTTACCCGTCTGGATCTCGGAGACCGCTAAGGTCCCAATATGCTTCGGCATGTATGTTAGAATTTCACCCGTATCTATATCTCGGATCGGCTTGCCCTTGGTATAGACAGCGAACTCTTGGTTGATGGCTATACCCTTATCTGAACCGATATTGACGTAGATCATATCCGGATTTTCATTATCGACATACTGAATTTTCCCTTTAATGGGGCCATCGGTTGTCGTTGGCGCGGGTTTTTCTCCTTTTTCCGCGGCTGCGAGTTTCGATTCCCAAGGTGTAATAAAATTCGGCCCAACGCTATCTCGGAGTGCTAAAACCGCTTTGATCAACGTTTCATTCGTTACGATACCGAAAAGTGTTCTATCGTATTCAGCACTCGCAAATTGGATCTCATTCAGTTCTGTCGGCTTAATGATCGGACGTGGATTTTTTCGCTGCTTGTCCGAGGTCTGACCAAATGTAAGGTTTGTCCCATCTTCTGTCACACTCGCTTCAAGGGACGCAAATTTGGTGCCAACATAAGAGTGGTCACGAGTCGTCGCAAGGCGAGGTTCCCCCACAAGATCACCGGACGCGTTGTAAAATTTCATATCCAGTTTGATTGTAACACGGTGGAGCGATCCACGCAAGATGACTGGTGCCGTGTAACTTGCCGTACCGCGCTGCGCTTCGCGGCCGCCTTCCCGCAGCGTCCGAGAAGCATTAGTGCGGATGCGTTCCTGATTAAACTTGCGGATATTGCCTAACACAATGACATCAGCATCGAGATGCTTCGCAAGGGTCGCCCGCTGCTCCTGATTCAATTTTCTTAAGTTATGTCGCGAGAGCGTCATCAATGCCATAGCATCTAAAAGCTCGTCTTTAGAAACCGGTTCATATACGTTCGTTTCCACTAACTTCCGGTTAAGTATTTTGGCGAATCCATCCTCCAGATCCCATCGTTTCTTGGTGCTAAAAATATTGCCGATAAAACCGGGTATGCAACCACATCCCGTCGGAGAATCAAAGCGACTGTTGTCCTCAAAATAGAGCACTGCAACCCGTTTTTTCGGTGTTGCTTCGCTAACGGCAGCAGTGCTAACAATAAAACCTAAACTGAATCCTACCAACAATAGATATGAGAAGAAGCGTTTCACTGTGTTTTAGCCTCCTTTTCGTCTACTCATCTTTCACGGTTATAGTCTAACAGTTGTTTCAACATTTATCAAGAAAATTTAACATGTCCCTGAAAAGTAGTAAGCATGCTCCGCGTGCCGTAACACCCGAAAACTTATCTCTCTACAAAAGACTTGAAATGTCTCAAAACATTTGGTATCATTTCTATGCGTTAATGCATACTGCCTACAAGCCAAAACTGGCTATACAATATACAAACGAAAAAGGAAGTTCTATGTTTACAATGAACAAATCTATGGATCGCAATTTACGACATAACATATCTATATTATGCCTCGCACTCGCTATCTTTGTTGCACCTTACGGGTGTAGCGATAAACAATCGGCTGAAAAATCGAAAACGGATAACACCGTTTCTCAGGAAAAGGAATGGCTCTCAATTCTCGGAGGCACGATCGGCGGTAGTTTTTCGCAATTCGCAGGCGGCGTTCGCCAAGTCGTCGCGAAACACGAACCCCATCTAAAAATATCTGTTGACGGCTCCGCAGGGTCTGTCGAAAATACGCGGCGGGTTAATGAAGACCCGGAAGCACTCGGTGTCGTTTTTGCCGCTGAAAGTTATCTCGGCTACCACGGCAAAGATATTTTCGCCGAAGAGGGCCCAAAGACCAATATCCGCGTCGTGACGCTCCTCTTTATCGCCTATGACCAATTTTCAACGTTAGCGAACAGTGACGTCTATCAGTTTGAAGACATCGTTGGCAGAAAAATCGCCGCAGGCGCGAGCGGTTCCGGGACCGCACAGACGTTGGAACGGTTATCGAAATTGGCGGGTATCTGGGGAGAGTTCACGCCGATTTACAAAGGCGGCACCGCAGCCGCCGAGGCACTTCAAAACGGACAAGTTGATGGATTCCAGTGGTTGGTGAGTGTGCCGAATAGTGCCGTTATTGAGTTGACAACGATTAAATCCATCCGGATGTTGGACCTTGACACACCTGCTAAGAAGTACGGCTTCTATGAAAAATACCCGTTCTACCTCTCTGGCTCTTTGCCGGAAGGCGCCTATGACGGGAAAGTTAAACCCGTAAAAACTATTTTGATGCCAACACTCCTCATCGCCCACAAAGATGTGAACGAGGAGACGATCTATGCTATCCTAAAACACGTTTATGCACCGGAAGGGCATCAGGCAATGCTTCTCGTAAATCAAGCTGCAGCAGATATGACAATAGAAAACGGGGCAAAAGCGTTTGTTATTCCACTACATCGGGGTGCCTACAAATTTTGGAATGAACAAGGCATCGAAATCCCAACCCATGCAATGCCCGTCGATTAGAACTTAGGGGGTGCTGACCGCTAACAACTAAAAAATTTGACAAACGCCATCTTTCATGATATAATATTACGCGGTGATGTTCGCAATTAGGCAACACCCTATTCAGGGCGAGGCGTGCGAACAATAGACTACAAAAAGTTTGGTTATTAGTAAAGGGATAGGAAATCATGGTACTGAAAACGAAAACCTATTTTCCGAAAGCGGATAAAGATATTAAATGGTATGTGGTGGATGCCGAAGGACAGGTGCTTGGGCGTTTAGCATCCCAGATCGCACACGTGCTGCGCGGAAAAAATGACCCGCGGTTTACCCCCCACGCAGACTTGGGTTTTCGCGTTGCTGTTGTCAATGCAGAGAAGGTACGCGTCACAGGAAACAAAGGGGAGCAGAAAACCTATTTTCGGCATAGCGGCTACCCCGGTGGTGATAAATACCGAACCTTCAATAAACAGATGGAACTCAAGCCTGAAGCGATTATCACCGATGCCGTCAAGGGGATGCTCCCGAAAAATAGCCTCGGTCGCCAATTAATGAAGGGACTCAAAGTTTACACGGGACCCTCTCACCCGCATCAAGCACAGGAACCGGAAGTCTTAACGTTTTAAATGGTAGGAGGGGTTTGTAACCCCGATTGCCTACCTCATCAATGGTAGGCGGGGTTTGATGGAGTTTAGTTATTTAAATCGGTAATTCCGATTTTCCCCAGGCCCGGTAGGTGCGGTTTGGAACCGCACCGGACTTCGCCAAGAAATTACCGAATTAATTTTTAATCTTCAATAACCCCGATTGACAATACTTTGGAGAGTATGAGCAGTATGGCTATTGAACAATTCTGGGGAACCGGCAGACGCAAAACATCCGTCGCACGTGTCCGAATTATCCCCGGTGGTGAAGGCGACATTATCGTCAATAAAAAACCTATTGAGGAGTACTTCGATCGATCCGATCACGTGCAGGAAGCAAAAAGACCCGTTGAGCACGTCGAGAAGGTCGGTGAATACGCTATCCTTATCAACGTAAAAGGTGGCGGGAATACTGGACAAGCAGGCGCAATCTCACACGGACTCGCACGCGCACTCGTCAAAGCAGATGAATCCTTGAAGCCGTCCTTGAAAAAAGCTGGGTTCTTGACGCGCGATCCGAGAATGGTCGAGCG
>CAZQIP010000119.1:0-13381 GCA_964593655.1 uncultured bacterium
AACGTGAGTTTGAAAATAAAAATTGGAGTTCCCGTAGGTGTTTTGCTTGGGTGTTTCCTTAGGTTGAACGGAGACCTCCTAAAAAAAAATCGCATACAGCACAGAATGTTCTTTACTTTTCCCTAAAAATTTTGTATAATCTTAGTTAGAGATACTCTTATAGTTTAATAATTAAAATAATATAAAAAATTAACCAATTATAACCTAAGTTGCGGGTTTTAAGTCTAAGCGAAACCCAACATCTCACTTTTATCAAACTCACGTTATGTAGAATAAACTGTTAGTTTGTTCTGCATCGCCAGACATTCCATGAAAACCGGTAAGGCAATATCATTATTTATTTCGAAATGGTATAACTGTGAATAATAAGGTCGGAGGCAACAATTGATGAGACAAAACGGCAAATTTTTATTCGTTTTTTTGGTCTTAAGTCTTTTCATCTCTTGTGCACAGGCACCGCAGCAGCTGATTTCCGAGAAACCCGCCGCGCCGGTTGTAGACTTAACATCCGAAAAAATCAGAGATTCTATTGTATTGATTGAGAGTGAAAACGCATCTGGTACAGGTTTCTTCGTTGCCCCAGATAAGATTGCGACGAACACTCACGTTGTCGCCCACGCGGGTCCTGTTTTTGTGAAATCTCCGGATACGAAAAAAGATTGGACGATAGAGGGTGTTATTGGGTATGATGCGAAAAACAGCCTTGTCCTCCTAAAACTCACGGGTGAAGGTGCGCCTTTGCCTATTGGGAACAGTGATGCAGCTCAAATCGGCGAGTCCATCTCTATCCTCAGCTACCCTGATGGAGAATTCAAAGTCTCGGAAAGTAGCATACAGAGCATCCGAAAAAATAATAAATGGCTCAGAGTAAAAACGACTACTTCTAATAGGACTAACGGCAGTCCAGTGCTTGACAACAACGGTCAAGTCATTGGGGTTATTGTGCCGTATGGTGATTACGCAGTTTCTTCAAACATGCTTGCGGTATTGTTTGACGCGTCTATGCCAATAGAACCTTTAGCGGAGTGGCAGCAGCGAGAACAGGTGCGCGCTGCGGTGTACTACAGTTTAGGTGAAGAAAAATTCGATACCAAAGATTATGCTGGAGTGATAGTTGACTTTGAGAGGGCAATTGAACTCAACCCTGAGTATCTCCGCGCACACTACGAACGAGGCATAGCTCAGGCTAACCTTGGTGACTATGACGGCGCAATTGCTTCCTGTAGGCACGTTCTCGAAATGGATCCAAATGAGGCTGATGCTTACTACCTCCGCGGGAGTATAAAGGGGCGACTTGGTGACTATACTAATGCGATCCTTGACCTTGATAAAGCCGTTGAACTTGATGCTCAGCACGCCGATGCTTATAGCAATCGAGGTGGTGCAAAATACGGATTGGGAGAGGCTGAATCCGCAAGCGGGCATGCTGAGGAAGCGCGACGTTTATATGAATCGGCGATAGCCGATTGCAACAAAGCGATTGAGATTGACCCAGAGGATGCCAATACCTATAACAATCGAGGGGCCGCGAGGCTTGCTTTAGATAATCTTGAGGAGGCAATACTTGATTTCGGTAGAGCCATCCACATTGATCCAGAGGATGCTAATCCTTATAACAATCGTGGTGCCGCGAAGCTGGCCTTTGGTGAATTAGAATCGGCCCGCGGCAATCCTGAGAAAACAGAAGATTTATATGAAGCAGCGATTGCGGACTATACCCAAGCCACCAAGATTAATCCGAAGTATGCTAAAGCTTACAAAAATCGGGCAACAGTGAAATGTAAACTTGGTGATATTGAATCCGCACGCGGTGATGCAGAAAAGGCACAAACGTTGTATCGTGAAGGTGTTATTGACTATGGTAGATACATCCAGATAATCAAGCTGGAGGATGCTGATGTAAAGATAACGGGCTTGGAATCCCAACACACCAGAAATTCCACAGTCCGCGTGATGAGTTGGAGTGGTAGCTTTCATAATGGTAGCGGTTTCTTTGTAGATAAGAACAAAATTGTGACAAACTTTCATGTCATTGCAGAGCTGGGGCCCGTTTTTGCTATGATCACTGATAAAGAGGAAGTCTGGGCTATTGAGGGAGTTACGGCGTATGATGCGAAGAACGATCTTGTCATTCTAAAAATTGCTGGAGAAGGTGCGCCGCTTTCTCTTGATAACAGTGATGCAGTTAAAATGGGCGATGCGGTTACTGTGGTAGGCTACCCCGGTGGAAAATACAAGACGGTCTCCAAGGGAATGATGCACAGTATACGTAATAGCGATAAATGGTTCAAGGTGAAAGTTGAACTCGCTCCCGGCAATAGCGGTTCTCCTGTAATAAACAGTAGCGGACAAGTTATAGGGATCGTTTCCAGTATGGAGGATCCTTCCAAAGTGACAGAACTTTACGGGTACGCCATCCCCTCAAATGTCTTGAGAACATTGCTTACACGTTCTATGCCAAGTGAACCTCTGGCACACTGGTACAAACGAGACCGAATTCGTGCCTATGCAAAGTATGCCCTTGACCAACATAAGGAGGCAATAGCCGATTTTGATAGTATAATTCAACTTAACCCAGAAGATGCTGATGCCTATATGGATCGGGCGTGGGTAAAGGTTAAATTGGGAGAATCCGAAAAAGCATACAGGCGTGCGGAGAAAGCACAACATTTATATAAAGCAGCGATTGAAGATTATACGCAAGCGATTAGGATAAACCCTAAGTTTGCTGATGCCTATAATAATCGCGGTGTTGTGAGGTTGGAACTTGATGATTTTGAAGGAGCACTACCTGATTTCAATAGAGCCATCGGGATTAATCCAAGACATGCTGATGCCTACAAAAAACGAGCCTATACAAAATTTAAACTTGCTGAATCTAAAGCAGCGCAAGGAGATATAACCGCGACACTGCAACTGTATCAGTCAGCGATGGAAGACTGTACACAAGCAATATGGCTAACCCCGAAGGATGCTGATGCCTATGATAATAGAGGATGGGCGCGGTTTCACCTTGGGGAATCCGAAAACGACCGCGGGAATATCAAGAAGGCAGCAGATTTGTATGAAAAAGCGATTGAGGATTATACACAAGCTATCAAGATTAATCCAAAACATCCTTACGCTTATCGGAATCGTACCAAGGCGCAATTCAGGCTTGGCAATTATGAAGAGGCGATCATTGACCTTGATAAAGCTATTGAGATTAATCCTGAAAATGCCAAATACTATTACGATCGCGGGCGTGCAAAAGAGGCGCTTGAGCAGAAGGAAGCCGCAAAAGCCGATTTTCAGAAGGCTAAGGAATTGGATCCGAATGTCGGACAGTAACTCTGGACAATAAAATTAGAGGTATCCATTCATGAAACGAAACAGCACATCTTTACTGATTTTACTTGCATTGGGTCTTTTACTCTCTTGTACCCGGACACCGCAGCATCTGGTTTCCGAGAAACCCGTCGCGACGACGGTGGATTTAGCCTCTGCAAAAGGAAGAGATTCTGTTGTGCGGGTCGTAAGTTGGATCGGCTCTGAAATCAGTAATGGTAGTGGTTTCTTCGTAGACAAGGATAAGATTGCTACAAATATACACGTTGTTGCTCATCCCGGACCTATTTTTGCGAAACTTGTTGACAAGGAGACAGTCTGGGGAGTAGAAGGAGTGAGTGCGTATGACCTGAAGAACGACCTTGTCATTTTAAAAGTTGTCGGTGAAGGTGTACCTCTGCCCCTAAGTGAAAGTAGTACAGTTCAAAGCAACGAACCTATTGTTGTCGTGGGCTATCCAGATGGCAAATACAAAGTCACAGCAGGGACTATAAATAGCGTTCGGAGTAGTGATAAGTGGGTCCGAATGAAAGTTGATATTTCCAGCGGTAATAGTGGCGGTCCTGTGCTAAACGGCAGGGGACAGGTCATAGGCGTTCAGGCCTCTGTGGATAACTTTTACAGTTACGCTATTCCCTCAAGTGCGCTCAAGGCACTACTTGCCAAATCAAAACCGATGGAGTCTTTAACGGAGTGGCAGAAGCGAGACGATATCCGCGCTTATGCTTACTATGTTCAGGGGGAAAATAAGTACAATGCCGCTCACTATGAGGCTGCGATAGCTGATTTGGATAAAGTTATCCAGTTAGACCCTAAGTCTATTTACGCCTACCCCAAACGCGGATTGGCAAAATCTGCACTTGATGACTATGAAGGAGCGATAGATGATTACAATAATGCAATCAAAATTAATCCAGAACATTTTGAAGTTTACTATAATCGGGGCCGCGCAGAGTTTAAGCTGGGTGAGTCCGAATTCATCCGTGGGAATACGAAAGAAGCAGAAAATTTATATCAAAGAGCAGTTGAAAGTTATACGCGAGTCGTCCAGATAAATCCTGGATACGCTGAGGCCTATCAGAATCGTGGCGTTGTGAAGTTCAAGCTTGGTGAGTCCAAATCCGCCCGCGGGAATGAGAAAGAAGTAAAGAATTTATATGAGATGGCAATTAATGATTGGACGCAAGCTATCAAATTAAACCCTAAATATCTGTTAGCTTATAAAAATCGGGCATTGGTACAGCTCGAACTTAGTGAATTTATAGCCGTTCAAAGCAATATAGCGGCACAGCAGCTATATCAGTCGGTGATTAAAGACTATACCCAAATGATACATTTAGACTCACAAAATGCTGATGCCTACAACAATCGTGGGGTTGCGAGGTTCAGGCTCGGTAAATCCAAATCTATCCATGGGAATACAAAAAAGGCACAAGATTTATATGCAAAAGCGATTGAGGACTATACGCAAGCCATTGAGACTAAGCCAGAGTACACTGATGCCTACAATAATCGAGCGCAGGTGCAGCTCCGCCTTGGTGGATCTAAGATAGACCAAGAAGATAAGATGGCGGCACAACATCACTATCAAAGTGCTATTTACGATTGGACCCAAGTTATCAGGTTGGATTCGGGGTATCCCCATGCCTACTACAATCGTGGGAATACAAGATCCTTTTTAGGCGAATTTAGAGCATCTTGGGGAGATATTGGCGAAGCAAAACAATTATATGAGGAGGCGATTGGGGACTATACCCGAGTTATTGAAATGGACCCGAAATTTGCTTATGCCTACAATAATCGAGGATATGCTAAGTATCTTCTCGGAAAATCTGAAGCTGCGAAAGGAAATCTACAAAAAGCACGAAATCTATATGAAGCGGCGATGACAGATAGTGACACTGCTATAAAACTATACCCAAATCACTCTGCACTCTACCATACTCGTGGTGCTGCAAAGGCAGCATTTGGCAACTTTAAGGGAGCAGTAGCTGATTTTGATAAAGCTATTGAGATTGATCCTTGGAACGCCGAAACTTACTACGACCGTGCGCGGGCAAAAGAGGCACTTGGGCAACACGAAGCTGCGCAGGTAGATTTTCAAAAGGCTAAGGCGTTAGATCCGAATGTTGGAGGTAACGATTGATGAAACAAAACAGCAAATTTTTATTCGTTTTTTTAATCTTAAGTCTTTTCATCTCTTGTGCACAGGCAGCGCAGCAGCTGGTTTCCGAGAAACCCGTCGCGCCGGTTGTAGACTTAGCATCCGAAAAAATCAGGGATTCTATTGTATTGATTGAGAGTGAAAATATATCTGGTACGGGTTTCTTCATTGCACCAGACAAGATTGCCACGAACATCCACAGCGTTGCCCATTCTGGTCCCGTTTCTGTAAAATCCCTTGACGAGGAAAAGAATTGGACGATAGAAGGCGTTGTTGCGTTTGATACGGAAAACAAAATTGTCATCCTGAAAATCACGGACGAAGGCACGCCGCTGCTTTTAGGAGATAGCAGGACAGTTCAAATTGATGAATTTGTTTCTATTCCCGACTATTCCGATGGAGAATTCAAAATTACCGAAGGCAGTATACAGAGCATTCTAAAAAATAATAAATGGCTCAGAGTAAAAGCGACTACTTCTAATAGGACTAACGGCAGCCCAATGCTTAACAACAACGGTCAAGTCATCGGGGTTATCGTGCCGTATAATATCGGTTCTTACAATTACGCGATTCTTTCCAGTGCGCTTCAGATATTGCTTAACTCGTCTATGCCAATAGAACCTTTGGTGGAATGGCAGCAGCGAGAACAGGTACGCGCTGCGGCGTCCTACAGTTTAGGTAAAGAAAAATTCGGTGCCAAAGATTATGCGGACGCGATCGTTAACTTTGATAAGGCGATTGAATTCAACCCTGCGTATGTCCGTGCCTACTATGA
This sequence comes from uncultured bacterium, assembly GCA_964593655.1. GTDB lineage: Bacteria > Poribacteria > WGA-4E > WGA-4E > WGA-3G > WGA-3G. The sequence goes on from CAZQIP010000119.1 coordinate 6,267, forward strand.
ACGCGGGAGAGCGCAGGCTAATCTTGGTGACTATGACAGCGCAATTGCTTCCTGTACGCACGTTCTCGAAATGGATCCGAATGAGGCTGATGCTTACTACCTCCGTGGAAGAGTGAAGGCTCGACTTGGTGGTGACTATGCTGCTGCGATCACTGACCTTGATAAGGCGATTGAACTTGATACCCAGCATGCCGATGCTTACAGTAATCGAGGGGGTATAAAATACAGATTGGGAGAGTCCGAATCCGCAAGCGGGAATGTTGAGAAAGCACAGCGTTTATATGAAGCAGCGATAGCCGATTGCGATAAAGCGATCCAGATGGATCCAGAGTATGCCCATACCTATAATTTTCGCGCGATGGCGAAATCGAAGGTTGATGATTATGAAGGTGCGGTGCTTGATTTAAGTAGAGCCGTTGAGATTGACCCAGAGGAGGCTGATTACTACAACAATCTCGGATGGGCAGAATTCAAGTTTGGCGAATCCGAGAACGCACGTGGGAATACTAAAGAAGCGGAGCGTTTGTATAAAACAGCGATTGAAGATCTTACGCAAGCTATCAATGTAAATCCAGAGGATGTTGTTTTCTATCGTAACCGTGGTGTCGCGAAGTTGGCCTTTGGTGAATTAGAATCGGCCCACGGCAAACCTGAGAAAACAGAAGATTTATATGAAGGGGCGATTGAAGATTTTACGCAAGTCATCAAGGTAAATCCAGAGGATGATTCAGCCTACAATGATCGGGGATTGACGAAGTTTAGACTTGGCAAATCCGAGGCTGCCCGTGGGAATACTAAAGAAGCACGGCGTTTATATGAATCGGCGGTTGCGGATTATACGCAAGCCATTGAAATAGATGCAGAGGATGCTAATACTTACAACAATCGAGGACTGACGAAGTCTGCATTTGGTAAATTAGAATCCTCCCGCGGAAATACGGAGAGAACAGAAGTGTTATATGAATCGGCGATTGCGGACTATATACAAGCCATTGAGATTAATCCGAAGTATGCTGAAGCTTACAAGAATCAGGCAAAAGTGAAATGTAAACTTGGCGATATTGAGTCCGCAGGCGGTGATGCTAAGAAAGCGCAGAAGTGGTATCACGACGGCATCACTGATTACGATGAATACATCCAACTAAACGATCCAGAGGATATTAATGAGTTGGCAGCAAATTTAGCATCCGAAAAAGTCAAGGATTCTACAGTCCGTGTGATGAGTTGGGCAGGTGGCTTTTATAATGGTAGCGGTTTCTTTGTGAAGGAAGACAAGGTTGCAACCAATGTTCATGTTGTAGCCCAACCCGGTCCTGTTTTCGTCAAACCCAGAGGTAAAGCGGAAATCTTGGCTGTTGAGGGAGTCGCTGCTTTTGATGCGGAAAATGATCTCGTGATCCTAAAGATTGCGGGTGAAGGCATCCCGCTATCTGTTGGTGATAGTGAAGCAATTCAAAGTGGTGAACCTGTTGTTGTCGTTGGATACCCTAATGAAAAATACAGAGTCATCAAAGGAACGATACGTGGTGCTTCCAATGGTGATGAATGGCTGCGGATGACCCCTTATATTGGTAGTGGTGGTAGTGGCAGCCCTGTGCTAAATAGTAGTGGTGGACGAGTCGTAGGGATTAATGCTGCTGGAAATGAGAATTATGGTTACGCTATCCCCTCAAGTGTACTCAAGGCATTACTTGCGCAGTCGGAGGTAACAGAACCTTTAGTGAAATGGCAGAAGCGAGAACTTATCCGTGCGTACGCATTATTCGTTCAGGGACAGATGAAATATAATGCGAATCACTACCATGAAGCGATAGCCAATTTTGATAAAGGCATAAAAATAAACGCTCAATTTTTTTATCCTTACTACAAACGCGGAGACGCTCAATTTGCCCTTGGCAACTATGAAGCAGCGATAGCCGATTATGATAAAGCCGTAAAAATAAATGATGGAATTTTCAATATTTACTTTGATCTCGGATTAGCGAAGTCCAAACTTGGCAATAACGAAGCGGCAATAGTTGATTATGATAAAGCCATCAAGATTGATCCAGAACATACTGATGCCTACAACAATCGCGGGGTTTTATATGACGACCTTGGTGATTTGGAATCTGCCCGTGGCAATACGGAGAAGGCAGAAGCGTTCTATAAAGCGGCGATAGCCGACTACGATAAGGTTATCCAACTCGCCCCAGAGTCTACTGGTGTCTACAACAGTCGCGGGGTTTTATATGACGACCTTGGTGATTTGGAATCTGCCCGTGGCAATACGGAGAAGGCAGAAGCGTTCTATAAGGCGGCGATAGCCGACTATGATAAGATTATCCAGATAGATCCAGAGCGTGCCGATGCCTATAATAATCGCGGTGTGTCACAGGATAACCTTGGTGAATTAGAATCTGCCCGTGGCAATACGGAGAAGGCAGAAACGTTCTATAAAGCGGCGATAGCCGACTATGATGAAGCTATCCAGATGTCCCCAGAATATACTGATGTCTACAACAATCGCGGGGTGTCGTACGACAATCTTGGTGAATTAGAATCTGCCCGTGGCAATACGGAGAAGGCAGAAACGTTCTATAAAGCCGCAAAAACTGACTTTGAAAAAGCGAAAGCACTCAACCCGGAAAATCTCCCTGATTACATCACTCGTGCGAAGCAGCGGTTCAGCCTTGGCGAATTTCAAGCCGCTCGGGGGAATGCGGAAAAGGCACAAGAGCTTTTGGCAGAAGCAGTTGAGGACTGGACACACGTCATCAAGCTCGCTCCAGGGGATGTCGAGGCTTATAGCGGTCGGGGCCTCGCAAAGCTGGCTCTCGGTGACGTGGAAGGCGCAATCACCGACTTTGATAAAGCCATTGAGATAAACCCAGAGTCTGCAGAAGCCTACTACGATCGCGGGCGTGCGAAAGAGGCACTTGGGCAGAAGGAAGCCGCAAAAGCAGATTTTGAGAAGGCTAAGGAACTGGATCCAGATGTCGGACAGTAACTCTGTAGAATAAAATTAGAGGTATCCATTGTGGCTTTGTATCCAAACGCCCAATGGTACAAGGAAAATGGGCGTTTGGCGTAAAGGCGGGTAAAATGGAACGTCTTGCATACGGAAACACCGGACTCGAAATCTTCCGGTTTCTATCTTGAGGTGGGACCTCCCAATAAGGTAATCTTATTCGTTACGACTCCGTGAGCGCATATCAAGGGGATTATCTGCCTCAAATACACGCTGTGCCGCAGCGGGTAGTTTTCCTTGAGCCACGGCCTGTTCCACCCAATGGGTCGGAATCCCATTTGTCCATTTGGCTGGATCTGCTTCTGGGTCGGGCGTTCGATACGCCATCAGCAGTCCCCACCGGGTCGGCATCCCCGGCTTCCGATAGCCAACATAATGCGGCATGTGATGGACAAACGAAACCATGCTTCCGGGCGGTAGTGAGAGGTGTACGATTTCCAACGGCTTCCCTGTGAAGGCGTGGATTTTGCCTTTCAGCCAGCCCGCTTTCATGGCAGCATCATCATCGGGTCGTTCCGTGCTCCATTTGTACGGAATCCGATAGAGATGTGCCCCGGGGATAATCGCAAGTTCGCCGCCATCCTCGATAGTTGCCCCTTCTGGATAGCACAACGTCCGAATACACTGCCGTTGTAGGAAATCAGTGGTCAAGGCGTGTCCAGTCCCAATCGGGTCCTCAACTTCGTACTGTCCCTCCCGATACTCGTGTGCATGCCACCGGCGCCCTTTTGAACCTGGTGCCCGGTTGAGCATGAAGCAGTGATCGAGTATAAATCGGTCTCCGAACAGTTTCCTGAAGAGTGCCATCATCTGCGGATGAGTAGATGTCACATCCATTATAAAGTCGTCGTATCCTGCAGGAAAGTATTCCGGCATGACACCTTGTGACTTGAACCCATGTGTGACCAACGCGTTGCCCGGGCCGAACAGCCCCTGGGTATGCATATATTGACGCAACTCAGCGGTTCTGAGGAAACTGGGCATTTGCTCTGAACCACCGCAGCACGCCGCCAAAAACGCCGGCGCAATTTGTTCTGGCAAAGGCTGCGGAAACCCTCGCGCCTCAAAGTCGATAGCACTCCACTCCGTATCCATGAGGATCGCATCGTTCATCTGTTGTAACTTCTGTAAGCTGGCTGTCCACTGCTTACGCGCAGCATCCGTGAGTATCCCTTCCCACACCCAATATCCATCGCGCTCAAACGCAGTCCGGTCAAACGCTTCAAGTACTTCCAGTTTCAACAGGTTGTCCACACGATTTTTCGGGGAGCCGTCGTGTGTCGATAAGGTATCCATTCACTTCTCCTTTAGAGGATCTCTGTAATCCATTCACCATCGTGTGCTGGATTATAGATTAACCCCTCTTTTATATCAACACAGAGATCTAAATGCTCCAAAACCATGTGTCCCACGAGGACAGGCGAACCCTCAGGCAGATCAGTAATTTGTATCGTCCCTGTTCGTTCCAATATCGTAAATTGGACTTCCGAATAAAGGACGCGGTCAACGATGCCGGTAGCGGTACGTGCCCGCCTCGTTTCAATAGGTGTGAGCCCAAGTTGCTCAATGAGTGGTGTCGGTAGGCAAAGACCCGTTGCACCAGTATCAACAAGGGCATCCACGACAATGAGGCTTCGCACATCTTCGGGATTCATAACACCTAACTTTACCGCGACCAGATCGTATAGATTTTCGAGTTCAATTTGCGTAGTGTGTCTCATTTTTCACAACTCCTGTTATTATTTTATCATGGGAGGTTATCTCACCGCTACTGAATACGGAAGGCATAGAGCCTTGCACGGTTCAGGAGAAAACGGAGTCGCAACGGTTGTACTGCATCCGCTAACGTCGCCGACTTCCATTGCACCGAGTGCCGTATGCTATCCCGTGTCAATGGAAGGCAGTCATCAACCGAAAATCCAGGTTGAACCTGTCCGTCAGCTGTCAGTATTTCAACACCGACCTTGCCTCCGCTCGCATCGGCATTAATTTCAAGTCCGCTGTTTGGAATTTCCAACGGGACTGTTTCAACCACGCCTCCAGTTTCGTCCGCGTCAAGAGATACAAAGCCGTCCAATCGCCACTTCGCAAGCCCGATCGCCTTGTGCCTGTCCTTCATCTGGGCACCGTGGGTGTGCTCTGTCCCTGTATAATACCAGTGAATTTCATCGTCGGTGATGATCGGTTCTATAGCGGTTCCCATAATCATGCCGGTGTCGAATGTACCGCTCTCACCGCGCGGGATAATCGGGGTTCGATCCGAATCTGGATAGTCCCAATTAAACCCGTCTCGGCTACAAACGAGTTGCGCATCAATCGGTCCATCAATAGGGATTTCATGTTCTGCTGCACCCGGTCCTGTTACATATAACACGCCGGGGATGCCGATATAGATGTTATGATAAAGGAAGCCCGACATGTTGTGGATTTCGGCACGATCTGCACCGTATCGCTCCACACCCACTGCATCGTCCGAATCCGTCGCACCGAACATCGGTTCGAGCGGTTTCCAAGGTCCCTCAAGGCGTCGGCTTTCGGTGTATGCGATCATACGTCGTGCGTCTTTATCGTCACCACGTATGAGGGCATAGGCTCGGAATAGGTCTGTTTTTTTATCGTAGATGACGTTGAACGCGCCTTCATTGTCCCGATCCGCAATCGGTTCAAGGTAATCTGAATCGTCCCATCGGATTCCATCGGGTGACATGAGCAGAAAGACGTTCCGATACCGCCTACAAAAACCGATCATTTTATACCGCCTTTGCGGGTTCGGTTCCTCGTCATCACGGAAGACACACGCGCCGTGGAGATCCCACACAATGTTGTTATTTGGGTTTCCGTTAAATTCAAAAAGCCCCAGATTCGGTTTCGTCCACGTCAATCCATCATCGCTCTCTGCGTAGCAGGTGAGATCACCGCGATCGTTCTCAACGAACTTCCGTCCGTAAGCGTCGTGTGTCTTTCCTCTGTATGTTGAGGGGTTTCGGTCAGGACGTGGGACGTAAAGTCCTGGAATCTCGTTCGCTTCAAATCGCCAGTGCGGTCCCATGCGGCACATATACCACATACGGTATTTTCCGTACGCCGCATCGTACATCGTGGTGCCGTAGAGGTGCACACGTCTGGACTGGTCGGGTCCGCCGTGTTCCCACGGATTGTCGGGACCTGGTTCAAGGACGGGAACATCGTGCTTCACGCACTGATGCAATGTGCGCGTCACACCGTGTTTAGCAGCAATCAGCATGTCATCAATGAACAGTTCTGTACCGGGGTCAAGTGTGTGAGCGGTGTTTGAATTCACGGTATTTCCTCAATTCAAATATAGACGCTTGTTTTTTCAATTTTGATTCAGCAGCGTACGAACAGTTTGGCGCACCTCATCGCAGATGTGCATCGCGTGTTGTGTATTATCAGCAGTTGCTGAATCTCCAGGATAGCGAGATTCCACTGCGTATTCGGTGATTATCTTAAAATCAGGCTGCCATTTGCCCCACACAGGCAAGGTCGGCACAATCAACGCCAGTAATTCTTCAAGATTATGTGTCCTTGGAACTGGGATGTTTGCCTCTTGCAGCCATGCCTTGAGATACTTTTCAATACACTGTTGTGCATGGAAGCAGATAATGTCATACAGTTGCGGATTTGTTGTGGGTAGAAGTTTCTGCGTTGTAATATAATCACCTTCAGCCTTCTCTATCCATTCCAGTGTCAATGGATTCATGCAGCTTTTCTCCTCTTTGGCAGCGTTCACCTGAGAGAGATTTCTAACGCAGGTTCCAGCTCGCGCCTCTTTTGCAGTGGCGTGTATATTGGAACCGTGAAGCAACTCTCCCCTTTCGGTAATTTCACGAAGAAACCAATCGTTATACGAGACCCGATAAGCGATCTCTTCAGGCGAACGCACCAACACGTCCAGGCGGAAGCGGTCCGGGATGCGTTGCTGGATCTCTACAGCCTTATTGCGAAACTCGGACTTGGGAATATCCATCACTATAAGGAAATCCACATCCGAGTCTTCAGTCGGTGTGCCATACGCATAAGAGCCAAAGAGAATAACTTGTAGCGGTGCGAACTCACGCACGATGTCATCACATGTTGCTTGAAT
>CAZQIP010000120.1:0-3441 GCA_964593655.1 uncultured bacterium
CATCTGAAGATAGGTTAAGCCTTTACCCTCAATTTCATCGGAGATGATTGCGGTCCCGTAAAAAATTGCGCATAAATTCACCAAAAGTCCATACAGAATTAGCGTTATCTGTGGTATGAATCCGTTGACGCTTACCCTACCTCCCACCGTAAACCGGAATATGAGAGCGATCACAAGCGATAAAGCGCAGCCGATCAGAATCAGTACAGTTCGCCGGGTCCAGAACATTTGCCGCAATGTGACTTTGAAGAGGGCAAGGTAGGCAGGAGATACATTCGCGTTGGTAAACATTAATAACCTTTCAGAGGATGAGAGTCTGAAATAATATTAACATTAATTCCTGAATTTAGCAAATTTTTTACGGATATTTTAAATTCACACGAAAGACCCTACTATGAATTTTCTCCCTTACGATTGGGTTGCGATTGGATACTTAGCATTCACCGGTGTACTCGTCCTGATTTTCCGCAAAAATGTTGCACGCTGGTCCCTCTATTTGCTGGCACGCCTGCTCTGTATTATTGGCATTGTATCACTAACATTCACTAATGAATATACACCCTTAATTTTGCAATTCCTACGGGATTGGTATCCACTATCCACGATCGCGCTTTTCTATATGGAGATAGAAAAATTAACGCAGATGGTGTTTCAACGTTATTTCGACGAAATGCTGATCTATTGGGAAAAACGGGTCTTTAAAGGGATGCCATGTCTTGAATTGAGTGATCGATTTCCTTCTGTGATCCTATCAGAAATTTTACACCTCTGCTATTTTAGTTACTACGTCATGACTGTGTTTTTAGCGGCATGGCTCTATTTCAGCGGGCGGATAGGTCCCTTCCAAGAAACAGTCTTTGCCGAGACATTGGCGTTTAACCTGAGTCTACTCTGCTATCCGTTTCTACCTACCACCGGGCCGCGATACCTGTTTGAAAAAATTCAAGATCCACTGTCCGAAGGTTTTTTCTTTCGATTGGCACATTTAGCGGTCTCAAGAGGTTCGTCGAAAGGCACAGCGTTTCCAAGTTCGCACGTTTCGTTATCAGTAACTGTGCTGCTCTGTGCCCTGCGTTATGATAGCACAGCATTTCTGATGCTACTGCCGATGTGTATAGGGCTGACACTCGGCACTGTTTACGGTAGATTCCACTATGTGATTGACGCTATCGCTGGGGCAATTTTAGCGGGCATCGTTTTTGGTATCACGACTCTGCTCCTTTAGTTCTCAATCGGTCCCCGTCTTTTATCAGACAGAACACTGCTTTTCGCTTGACAGCTTTCTGGATAGCATAGTAAACTTAACAGAGGAATTGAGTGCAAGTGCCCTTTACAGAAGAATTTCCTTTAAACACGAGAAACGAAACTTTGTTTTCATACCCCTCAAGGAACGCCGAAAAAACGGGAAATACATTTTGGTAACCACTTTACCGTTGTTCATTTATAGGGGAGATCGGAGATCCGTATGTCCAACCAACTGGCAATTTCAGGCGGTACACCTGTCCGCAACATAGAAAGCGAACCCTGGTCCTCATGGCCCCTCACGACAACCGAGGAGTGGGAATCGAAAATCGAACCGCTGCTCCGAGAGGTCTATTTGAGCGGGAGCGAAGGCTCCGGTGGCACAATGATTCAGCACTTCGGAGAACTGTACGCACAGTATACTGAAACAAACTACGCACTCTTCATGCCACACGGCACCGATTCAATTAGTGCCGCCTTAGCCGGTGCCCTGGATCTCGACGGCTTCAGCGATGGTGGTGAGGTTATCGTGCCGAACTATACGTTTGTAGCAACGGCAAGTGCTGTCTTGGAACGCCGATGCACTGTGGTGTTCGTAGACATTTCACCAGAGACATTTACGATGGATCCAGCCGGCGTTGAAGCGGCTATCGGTCCAGAAACGCGTGCGATCTTACCTGTCCATCTCGGCGGTCATCCCGCAGATATGGGGACCTTACAAGAGATTGCCCAACGGCATCAACTCGCAATCATTGAGGACTGCGCGCAGGCACACGGTGCCGAATACCAAACGAAGAAGGTCGGCTCTCTTAGCGATGTCGGTGCGTTTAGTTTCCAAGCATCGAAAAATCTGACCTCTGGTGAAGGCGGCATGGTCACAACAAACGACAAAGACATTCACGACCGAGTCTGTGCCTTTATGAACGTAGGGCGTGCACCGGGCGGTGCGAGATGGGAATACCCACGACTCGGCTGGAACTATCGTCCGTCAGAATACCTCGCGGCAATCCTGCTGGTGCGGTTGGAACGCTTAGAGGCGCAAACCGACCGCCGTAATCGGAACGCTGCTTACCTCTCAGACGCTTTGGAGGTCATCAACGGTATGACACCCCCACAACTTGCACCGTGGGTTACGAAGCACGGCTATCACCTCTACTGCCTGAAGTATCATCCTGAAGGTTTCGGGGGCAAGTCCCGGCAAGAGTTTGTCAATGCACTTTCTGCTGAAGGCATCCCCTGTTCCACCGGCTACCGTTCTCCACTTTCGGAGGAACCCGGAATGGCACACGTCGCGGCGAAATATCCGCATCTCATCCGGTCATTGCCTTGCCCAAACGCTGCGTTAGTGTGTGAACAGAGCGTATGGCTTTTCCAAAATCTCTTTCTCGGTTCAGAAACAGATATGGACCAGATTGTGGAAGCGATCGCCAAAATTCAGAAGGCATGGAATTAATCGTCAACGCTTCGTCCGAAAGTTTAAGTATTGGCAGACACCACCGAAAATCTTCGATGCATCCACAAAGCAGCAAACCGCTCCTTGTTTATGATAATGACTGCGATTTTTGCCGATACTGGATTGCCCAATGGCAATACGTCACTGGTGACCGAATCGACTACGCGCCATATCAAGAAGTCGCTGCAGAATTCCCCGAAATACCACTTTCAGCGTTCGAGAACTCAGTCCAGTTAATCCTCCAAAACGGCACAGTTTTGAGCGGCGCAGAAGCTGTCTTTCGGGCATTGAACAACGGTTTACTTCTCTGGTGCTACTATCACCTATTCGGGTTCGCAAGCGTCGCGGAGGGAACTTACCGATTTATTGCACAGCACCGTCCATTCTTCTCTGCATTGACGCGCTGGGTTTGGGGTACACATACCCAGCGAACAACGTTCTATCTCTCGCGCTGGTTGTTTCTACGCGGACTCGGCTGTATCTATCTCATCGCCTTTTTATCTTTATGGGTACAGATTCACGGATTGATTGGAAGCAACGGAATTTTACCGGCAGAACAGTACTTAGCCGCTGTCCGTCAACAAATCGGAACCGAAGGCTACTACCTTCTGCCAACCTTGTTTTGGTTGAACCCTTCAGATGCTTGCCTCCATTTTCTGTGTGCTGGCGGTGTTGTGCTGTCTTTAATCTTAATCGCAGGTTTCTTGCCGACGGCTACGCTCATCGGTTTATGGATGTTCTATCTG
>CAZQIP010000121.1:0-9774 GCA_964593655.1 uncultured bacterium
TGATGGTCAACTCAAGATCGCCGGGTGTGAAGGGTCCCGTGATCGTGACACTGTTTCCATCCATTGTGGCAGTGCCTGTGCTGAGAGTGACATCCGTTGGTGGATTGTCGAAAGTCAGTGTGATGCTATCGTTTGTGGTAAGCACCTCGCCACTTTCAGGATCCGCGCTAACGAATACTGCAGGCTGTCTGATGGTATATGATAGATTTTCGGTTCCATCTTCCCAAGTGATGGTCAATTCAAGATCGCCGGGTGTGAAGGGTCCCGTGATCGTGACACTGTTTCCATCCATTGTGGCAGTGCCTGTGCTGAGAGTGACATCCGTTGGTGGATTGTCAAAGGTGAGCGTGATCGTCCCGTTCATGTCGAGTTCGGAACCGATTTCGGGATCCACGCTAATGAACGCCACAGGCGGCCTGACGGTTTCGCCAAGATGGCTCGCGACAAGCACCAAGTCAAGAATATTGACGTTACCATCCCCGTTGACATCTGAGTTCAGAGGCTGTTCTACAGTGGAGGTCTCGCCGAAGTGTGAGGCGATAACCACCAAATCAAGGATGTTTATGATCCTATCAGCATTAACATCAGCTGCCCGCAAGATGTCAATATCCGTCCCTTCTTGGGCGTAACTTGCTGTTAAAGCGAGGAGTACTAAACTTAGTGTTAGCAATGAACAAATCAATTTTTTCATGGGTTTTCTCCGTTAAGGGCTTTACGTGTGTCCGTCTGGACCTATCTTTATTATCCTCGCGCACGGTGCCATTCCTGGACCGCTTCTGGGATTGCTTGGAGATTTTCGATTGTCGTCTGAAGTGGGATCGCGCACTCCGGGCCAATCAGTGGAACGCCAGCATCAAGGTTTTTTATCACCTCTGCTTTGACATCTTCCGGTTCTTTGGAAAATAGTGTTTCAGGGTTGTTAATGTTGCCAACAAGCGCAATCCGTTCTTTCACGATGTCCATGGATTCTTGCGGTTCGTTTTTGGAATCGTAATGGAACGCTGCCATGCCAGTTTGTGCGATATACTCCATTCTGTCAACCGTGCGTCCACAGATATGCAGTATGAGAGGGATCGGAATCCGATCAACGAATTCGATGTGCAAGTCGCGAAGGTAACGTTGATAGTATTCACCGCTCACGAGGTCACCTGTCGCGTGGTCGGGAAGCGTGAGCGCATCTGCCCCCGCTTCAATTTGAGCAACACCGAACTGCACAGTGGCTTCCTTCATCCGATCCAGTGCAAGTTTCGTTTTGCCCGGGTCGTCAAGCGACAGTAACAGAAAAGGTTCAACGCCGAAGCAGTGATAGCCGAGCGACCAGGGTCCCATCGTTTTCCCGATAACAGCGATTTCATCCCCGTATTCTTTTTTCAAGATTTTAATCGCCTCCAGTACACATTGGGTGTCAGGATGTGTCAAGAAATCCTCTGGGATAGCAATGTCATCAACATCTTCCCAGATCGGTTCTCGCATCCTAACGGTGGGCCAGTTATCTTTCTGTTCCCACTGGATTTTGCAGCCAAGCGCACTGGATTCTTGGATAATCGTGAAGACGGGCATGATAGTGTCAAAGCCGAGTTCGGTATATCCTGTAGCAGCGAGCCGTGCCATCAATTCCGGTTCTCGATTGGCTTCGGGGAACGGGGCCTCCACAAGATCCATCAGCTCGACGGTTGCAACGGAGGTCGGATTGCACACAGCGGTTCGGTCAGTCGGTTCATTGCGAAGGGCAGCGAGTACACGTTCACGCCCGGTCATTATATTTTCCATCTTCAGTTCCCTTTAGGTCTGTTGGCTCGGTGCTGTGAGTACGCCACGTGAGGCACCCATCTCTTCTTCGCGCAAGACGATTCTAACATTCGGCGCACGCATCAGCAGAAGTCCGATCAGCGCATCGTGCGGCTGCGCACACGCGAAAGCGACAGTGTCTTTAGTATCGGTTTCAATGCTTTCCATTTCACCCAATTTCATTAAGCCACCCGCGATCGCTGAAATCCGCCGTGCCACGCCTCTCCCCTCACCTGCTGCTGTGACTCGGTAGATGCCTTTTCCAGTGGAATCAACTGTAATAGTGAGTTGCGATTTCTTATCGAGTATGTTGAGTGGACGCGGTTCGATGAGAGTATTTGGTGCGAGTTTACAGGCTTCCAAAAAAACACGGCGACACGCCGCTTCATGCGCACTATTACAAGGGAAATAGAGCAAACCGTCAGTGGTTCTCAGCATTCCACCGAGTATTTCCATGCCTTGCATCACATTTTCGATCCTCTCGGCGGCACCGGAAATGTGACTGTAGGTATGAACCAAGAAAACCGGAGAATCTTTGCCAGTGGTTGCATCGACAGTCTGCTGGCGATAGAGCCCTATAGTGATGTCGTGGAAATGTGGATCAATGGGTATGAGTTCAATGCGTCTGCCGATGTCAACAACGCGTCGCATAAGTGTCCCCTTACATCATCAATTAGTGGCGCACTAATCGGCCGCCGTAGTGCTCTTCATAGATATACTTATAAGCCTGTTCGGAAAGTCTACGTAAGATATAAGCACGCCGATTCTTCCAATCATAAAAAGATTGCCACCGGTTAGCGCGGTTCGTTTTCGTCCTATCCTCCATCAGTCCAATGAAGATATAAGGCCTTGCCCTGCCTTGTGGGTCTCGGAGAACCAATACCCCACCGTCTCCTACTAATCCATAGACGGTACCAGTTTTGTTGTAAACTTCCACTGAAGCAGGGATGTAGGTCTGCTTATAGATATAGTCTCCATTTTTGAGTTTGAAGTACCACTTCATTTTCTCGGAATGAGGGAGTTTCCCTTGCCACAACTTAAGGAAGAAGATATTCAGATCGCTCGCGGAGGTCATATTTCTATAAGTGCGTCCACTGGGCGGAATTTTCTCCACAATCTTGGTTTGCTTAAAATAGGGATAATTATTTTTCAATATCCGATGCACCCGTGATGTGCCACCGAGCAAGTTAATGAAGTAGTTCGTTGATGTGTTTGAACTCCACCGAATCATATTTCTCAGATGGCCTTTGTTTACGGCAGTGTGTTTTTGCCGACCGTATTTGACTTCGTGGAAATAAGCAAGCATCACAAAGTTCTTAATAATCGAGGCCGCCATCATTTGTCGATCTTCGTTGATCGACACTATTTTTTTATTTTTTGAAATATCGTAGACTACGAAGCTAGTCCGATCGGTTCCTGCCAAAATATTTCGATAGCGCCGGCTTTTAATATAACGGTCAAAGTCATCCTCCAAAGGCGAATCGATCGTACTTCCGTATTTGATCGGGATGTTCCGGTACGTAACCGCTGACGCAGTAAATATCGGAACCGCTGACGCAGTAAATATCGGAAGTAATAGTGCTATACTCCAACTGATCAAAAATATGACTAACTTCTGTCCATGTCTAAACATTCTGCTGACCTGTTTCTTTTTTTCACCCTTAATGAATACGAGGGGATATGATAGTATAAGTGCAAGCGTATATCAGCGTTGCAAATTATTTCGTGTCTATAACTGGTAATTCGTAGCACGCTGCCTCACGATCATTCCGCACAAGAAGGTAACGACCCGCAAGTGCCGGGGTGTTCCAGGTCTTACCTGTTAATGCTGTAAAACGCGCATGCTCAACATAGTGTTTTGGGTTAGGTTCAACAAGCACAACATCCCCTGATTCGGTTGTTACCAGCAGGACATCCGAAATTAAAAGCGTCTGTCCATGTCCATATCTCCCGCGTTTCCATTGACGCGTCCCATCGGCTGGGTTTATGCAAGCGAAGATACCGTCGTCAAGCCCGTACAGATAGCCTTCGTAATAAATAATATTGGTGAATTTTGCTTTAAGATTTATCGTTTCCCATATAATGGAAACGTCAAATTCACCGGTGGGGTTACGCGAGAGCTGATAAAGCTTAGCACCGGCACCATAACCGGTTGAGGCGAGAAGTGTATTATCAGAAATCGGGACTGGCTGCGCGACACATTCCGCATAAGACTTGACCCACGGCTGTTTCCACAAAAGTTCGCCAGTGAGTGGTTCATGAGCGGTAATTAAACCTTGGTTGAAAAGCACAATCTGTTCGGTGTCTAATAGCGTTGTCACGAGTGGTGAACTATAACCCGTTTGGGTTCGGTAACCTGTCCATACGATTTCGCCTGTCTCTTTGTGGTATGCAACTGCGCCACCGGCACTGACGATAACAAGCTCATTGAGAACGAGCGGTGAAATGCTGACACCCCAAGGCGGTGGTTTCGCCTTGTTCTCTTCAAAGATATTTGTTGTCCAGAGCTGTTCACCTGTTTCAAAGTCCAGACAGTTAAGGATGCCTGTTGAACCGACTGTATAAACTCGATTTTCTGAGATCGTTGGTGTCGCTCGTGGCCCGAGTCCCGCAGGAGAAGCATTGTAGCGCGCCCGGTCTTGATGGCTCCATTTTATTTCGCCGGTGTGTAATTCATAACAGACCACTTTTTCCCAGTCGTCTGCCTGTTCTTGCGTGATTGCTGAATCACCAACGACTGCAAAGCCTGACCAGCCTGCACCAATGGGTTGTCGCCAAACGAGTTTCGGTGGATGTGTGTCCCAATCAAGATTTAACTGGATACCCGACACGACACCGTTTCGGTGCTGCCCGAGGAATTGTGGGTAGTCCATCGCGGACATTTCGGTATTGGACGTACTGCTTGAATCCTGACGAAAAGTCGTGGGTTGCCCCTGCCATCGCCATTCAAATATAGGGGTGAGGTCGCCGCTGAATCCTTTGAACTGGAATAGACTTGTGCTGAGAAAGACACACAAAAGGACTATGGCAACGGCAAGTAACCGAATCCGCCAGCGCAAACGAGAAAAACCTAATAGCCACAGGATTCCCAGGAGAGTTGTCAGGATAACAACCACGGCTATCCAAAAGACCTTGTCTTGGCGATGACCTGCTTCTACTATCCAGATGACTATGATGCCTAAAATGGCAAGACCGAGGATAATAAAAAGAGGCCACCAGCGAATCGGTTTTTGCGTCTGCGCCACTATGAGAATTCCTTGTTTCTACATGAATTGTTGTAAAATGCAACATGAATTGCGACGTTGTATGCTGCTTCACTAACTATAATAAGGCTTTTTATAAAAGTTTGTCAAGTAAAAATTGTATAAATCGGTAGTTCCTGATTTTGTAGGCGAGATTTGAGACACAAACTTTTCATATTCCAAAATTCCTCTTGAACCGCATAAGCAGGACATCTAAATTACACCTAAACCTATCAGAAATTTCAATGAAGATTTTTAAGTCTGAATGTCTCTAATAAATCATAGAACCTTCAATCCTTGACAGTACCCTCAGGCTTTGCTGACGTGGTTTAAAACCTTTTCTACTAACCTCTGGCAACCGGTAACTGACAACTAAATGCTTCTAAATAAATCTAATGAAACCTTGCAAAATAATAGGCGTTATGATAAAATAGTGACATACAGAAAAAAATAAAAACAGCGCGTGATGGAGACAATAAGATGCGTTTTGAAAACCGAGTTGCATTTATAACAGGTGGCGGTGGACCGTTAGGTATCGGAAGAGCCGCGTGTTTGGCGTTCGCTCGCGAGGGCGCGTCTGTTGTTGTTGCCGGTGGTAGAAGTGCAGATGCTGTTGCTGATGAAGTGCGTGCCGAAGGCGGGAAAGCAATTGCTGTACCTTTGGATGTTACAGTGTCTGAGCAGGTTCAAGCAGCTGTAGATACAGCCGTCGATGCATTTAAACGGATTGATATTCTATTCAATAATGCAGGTATCCTCGGCCCTCAGAAATTGTTTGAACTTACGCCAGAGCAATTTGACAGAGTAATGGCGGTTAATGTGAAAGGGTGTCTGCTATGCGCACAAGCAGTCGCTAAAGTAATGGTAGAACACGGAATACGCGGACGTATCATTAACAATTCCTCTATCTATGCTGAGGAATCACACATCGGGGTGCTCAGTTATTGTGTCAGCAAAGCGGCACTGAATAGGCTCACACGGAGTCTGGCATTGGAACTGCGTCCACACGGGATCACAGTAAATGCTGTAGCACCGGGGGGTGGCGCACCGACCGGGATGAACGCATCACAAAATATTCCTGAAGATAACACGCTACCTGAGTTACCAGCTGTCGCTGTGGACGCACCGCCTCTTGAACGGGGCGCAACTGTATGGGATTATATCGGGGCGGTATTATTTCTCGCCTCCGATGAAGCCGCCTATATTAGTGGTGATATTATGACAATTGACGGTGGAGCTGTTTCGCGCCGATAAGTTGTGAGAGGAGAGTACTCTTGTCGTTCGTTGATACTGATACTTTGAAAGCTTTCTGTCTGGCTGTCTTTGGATGGCTTAAAGCGCATGGGTTGGTAGTCGGTATTATTTCCGGTGCTAGCTTAGTGGGTAGTATCTTCCTTTGCGCACTGGTCATCGCTTACCTACCCTTTGACTATTTTCTTTCCAAAAGACGGCGGAGTCGTATCGGACAACCTGTTTTGTGGGGCGTTCTGATTGTCCTGAAAAACCTACTTGCTGTTATTCTTATTATTGTTGGGATTATCCTGATACCTCTACCGGGGCAAGGCGTTTTGACGATACTGATTGGTCTTGTCATCAGCGATATTCCGGGCAAACGTAAATTGGAGCGTCGAATCATACGTTCACCAGCAGTCCTATCAGCCCTGAACCATATCCGTTCCCGTTTCAATCGTCCACTGCTCGTATTAGATGAACCAACAACCGAATAGCTTTACTTGTCTAATAGCGCAACCTGATGGTGCATGCGCTGTCGCGGACGATAGCATTTACCGCAGCACCAATTGTTTGTGAATTTCCAATAACCGCTGAAGTTCTTCAATCGGTTTCTCAGCATCATCTACACGCAGATCGATATACCGGTCGTTGAAGCCACCGTAACCGCTCTGTTCGCGAACAACAAGTAAAGCAGCTGACTGCTGGCCACGGGTATCTCCACCCTGTTCTTGTCCAGCGAAGAGTGCAGCCATTAATTTATCTGCGAGTTCACCTTCCGTTTCCTCAAACGCTTTACCCATCGCCTTAACGACATCTTCACCCGCGAGAATATTGCCTTGAGCCGTGTAGTGTTTACCTGAGACAGCACCCGCCCATTCGTTACATTCATCGCCTGTATAGTTCGCAACGTTTCCTTTCGCATCAACGATACCTACCTGCCGCGTCGCACGTCCGGGGTCATCTGCAATCAGGCGTTCCAAACTCCGCTTCGCCGAGAGCCCACTTTTGAGCAGTTTCAAACCCTTAGGTCCGTAAGTCGTGTTTGCCCAAGATTGGGTCGCAATCGCTCCGACACCGGCTTCAGCCCACGGCACAACCGAGCCGACAGCGAAAAATTTGGAGTTTACGGCGATCCCAAGATCAGCCGTCTCCGCATCATATCCGACAATTGAAAACGTCGCGACAGGAGACAGAACAGGTTTTGCAGTAGATGTATCCGGTTCGGAAAGGTGGAACAAAAGGCTCAGTGGAATAAGAAGCATTTTATGTGTTTCCCCTATATAACATAAAGGGTTAATCTTCTTCAAATCGGATTTTCATCGCGGCAGCGTGCCCTTCAAGTCCTTCTACCTCAGCGAGTTTAACAACTGCCGGTGTGACTGCCTCTAAAGCCGCTTTGGTGTATGAGATTAGACTTGTTTTCTTCAGGAAATCGTCAACGCTTAACGGGGAGGCGTAGCGCGCAGCAGTGCCTGTAGGCAAGACCGCGTTGGTGCCAGCAATGTAATCACCAACGGCTTCTGGTGAATAGGGACCTATGAAGATAGCACCGGCATTACGCACGTCACCGAGCCGATCAAATGGGTTTTCAATGTGAAGCTCAAGATGTTCGGGGGCAATTTCGTTGGCGAGGGTGAACGCCTCGGATAGATTGGCAGTGATAAGCGCAGCACCGAAGTTCACAAATGCTTCTGTAAGTATGGCACGGCGAGGTAAGGATTCACCCTGAACCTCGATCGCTGATTTGACTTGTTCGGCGAACCCAAGTGAAGGCGTGATAAGGATTGCAGCGGAGTCGACGTTGTGTTCCGCTTGCGAAATCAGATCCGCGGCGACATAATCCGGGTCAGCCGTCCCGTCAGCGATGACAAGGATTTCGCTGGGACCCGCTAATTTGTCTATATCAACGTGCCCATAAACCTCTTTCTTCGCAAATTGGACGTAGAGGTTCCCCGGTCCTACAATTTTGTCGACAGGTGGGATGGTCCGGGTACCGTACGCCATCGCTGCAACGGCTTGAGCACCGCCGCATTTGTAGATTTCTCGGATACCGCATTCCGAGGCAGCGACCAGCATATACGGGTTAATGTCTCGACTTCGCATCGGCGGAATACAGACTGCAATCTCTTCAACACCCGCAACGGTAGCCGGGAGGACGCTCATCAGCAATGAAGAGACAAGGAGTTGACTGATGGCTGGAACATGAACACCCACACGTCTTAGCGGACGAATCAGATGTCCAAGCAGCACACCGTTGGGCTCTGTTGACATCCAGGAAGTCTGTAACTGCTTCTGGTGAAATTTTTCGATGTTTGTTCTCGCGTGCGTAATCGCGTCTATAAATTCGGATGGAACCTCTAAATACGCTTCCCCAAATTCTTCTCGTGAGACCTTTAACTCCTTTACTGAGATACGCGGGGCATCGAGCTTGCGCGTATATCGGACAACCGCCTTATCCCCTTCCGCCTGCACATCGCTCAAAGTACGCCGAACTACTTTTAAAATGCTTTCATCTGTGAGTTTGCCGCGCGCCTGCAACTTTGAGAGAAAATCCTCAGCTTCTTGGGTGCCTGTCTCGACAATTTGTAACATCCTTCAATAATCCTTCCTCTTCATTCCGGACTTTTGTAGAGCCAATTTTTAAAATCTACAAGCGGTGCCAAAAGCAGCTAAATTTCTTCGCCGCTGTTGTTCACTCTTATGATATTTGCACCGATGTCATTCAGCTTTCTTTCAATTGATTCGTACCCACGGTCAATATGATAGACCCGCGAGACGACAGTTTCGCCTGACGCTGCCATCCCGGCTGCGACCAAGACTGCGCCAGCACGTAAATCGGAAGCCATCACAG
Source organism: uncultured bacterium (assembly GCA_964593655.1). Classification (GTDB taxonomy): domain Bacteria; phylum Poribacteria; class WGA-4E; order WGA-4E; family WGA-3G; genus WGA-3G. The sequence goes on from CAZQIP010000121.1 coordinate 9,115, forward strand.
GCGCACCACTAAGGGTCGGCACACCATTGATAATAGCCTTACCACCGTCAAGCATGATATCCGCACCCATCCGATTCAGCTCCGCTGCATGGATAAACCGGTCTGTGTGGACATTTTCGTTGATAATACTCGTTCCTGATGCCAGACAGAGCATGCCCATGATTTGCGCTTGCATATCCGTCGGGAAACCCGGGAATGGAGCCGTAGAGACATCAATGCCCCTTATCTCGCGCGGCGTTGTGACGCGCACGCCGTTATTATCCCAATCTAATTCAACGCCTGCCTCAACGATCTTCTCCAAAATAGCTGGAATTTGTTGCTGAGTAATCCCCTCAACATAAACATCGCCTCTGGTAATGGCACCGGCGACAATAAAAGTCCCCGCCTCAATGTCGTCAGAGATGACGGTATGTTCCGTCCCACGGAGCTGTTTGACACCACGAATCGTTAGAACCGATGTACCGATACCTTCAATATCTGCCCCCATCGCATTCAGGAAACGCGCAAGATCAGAAATATGCGGTTCACAGGCCGCACCACGGATAACCGTTGTCCCTTGGGCCAACGTCGCAGCCATCATTACATTCGCTGTCGCACCAACACTCGGCCCGTGCTGTCCCGTAAGATACATCTCCGTACCAGTTAGACGTTCCGCTTGCG